>JAGAHK010000380.1 GCA_017627115.1 Bacillota bacterium
ATGCAGAAAAGCTTTTTCCGCAATGCCATTGCCTTTATCACGGCAGCTTTTATACTATGCACATCAAAGGTCAAAACACGTCCGAAAGCAGGCGATATACCCTATCTTCTGGTGCGTTCCGCAGCAGGCACGGTCGGAATACTATGCAATTTTTATGCCATAGACCATATGGCGGCAATTTCCGATGCTTCAATGCTGAATAAGATGTCGCCTTTTTTTGCGATAGTTTTTTCGTTTCTTATAATCAAGGAAAAGCCGAAGCTTTTTCAAACGATAGGCGTTATAATCGCATTTATAGGCAGTCTGTTCATTATAAAACCCTCTCTTGATTTCAGCGACACCCTGCCTGCTCTTATAGGCTTTACGGGCGGTATGGGGGCAGGTCTTGCATACGCTTTTGTGCGCATACTTTCGGGCAGAGGTGTTCAGGGGGCATGGATAGTCGTATTCTTCTCGGCTTTTTCCTGTCTGATAACCGTGCCTGCGCTGATATTTGATTTTTCGCCAATGACCGTCCATCAGCTGCTTATGCTTCTCGGTGCGGGGCTTGCGGCAACGGGCGGACAGTTTTCCATAACTGCGGCATATTCAAACGCACCCGCAAAAGAAATATCAATATACGATTATTCGCAGATAATATTTGCGGCAATGCTCGGCTTTTTCCTTTTCGGCGATGTACCCGATATGTACAGTATACTTGGCTATGTTATAATCTGCGGCGCATCGTTTGCGATGTTCGTATTCAACAAGAAAGAAAAAGAAAATTAAGAAAAATTTAAGGACTTTGTTATCTTTTTCTTAAAAATAATACTATATAATTTTTACAGAAGAATATAAAACGGGAGGTATTTTATGGAATATAAAATTTTGGTCGCAGATGACGACAAAGAAATACTCAACGCTATCGAAATATATCTTACCAACGAGCAGATGACGGTATATAAGGCAACAAACGGCAAGGAAGCACTTGAACAGCTTGAACGCCACCCCGATATACACCTTATCATAATGGATCTGATGATGCCCGTTATGGACGGCATCCACGCCATACTGAAAATACGTCAGGACAAGGAGATACCCATTATCGTGCTTTCGGCAAAATCCGAGGATAAGGATGTTGTGCTGGGGCTTAATATCGGAGCGGATGATTATATAACAAAACCGTTCAATTTTCTGGAACTTATAGCGCGCGTTAAGTCAAACCTGCGCAGATATACCAAATTCGGCAGTTTTCAGCAGACAAAGGACGAGCTTTTTATACGCGGTCTTTATCTGAACAAAAAAACAAAAGAGGTAAAGCTTAACGACATACCCGTAAAGCTCACTCCTATTGAGTTCAAGATACTTCAATTACTTATGGAAAACCCCGATACAACTTTTTCCATTGAAGAGATATACGAGCGTGTATGGAACGAGCCGTTTTTGAACAGCGAAAACACGGTAGCCGTACATATCAGGCGCATACGCGAAAAAATAGAAGTCAATCCGAAGGAACCTATATATTTAAAGGTGGTGTGGGGAGTTGGATACAAGATCTCCAAATAAAGCATCGGCGTTTTTTCTTATCGTCGTTACGCTTATCCTGCTTTCATGCGGCTTTATAACCAGCCTTGAAAGCGTTATGCCGCACGGCGGCTATATTCATGACAACACGGCAATAAAAGACGAAGTTCTGCGCCTTGCAAAAAATTTGCAGCGATATTATATCTACTACGGCAATTTTGACGAAGATGCTGCATCGGAGCGTATAACAGCCGTTGCAAACTATTACAAACAAAGGACATTGAGCGAGCTGCAGCAGCAGGAATATGACGTTTTCGGAAGAAAAACAGAAAATGACAGTTCCTATGCGGAACGCGGCGAAAAATCCTCGTCAAAAAACGTCACAGGTCAAAGCACACTTGACGTTTCGGGTGTTTCGGACCCGACCGAGCTTTATACGGCAGACTATACGCAGATGACGGATGAGGAACTCACAGACCTTGAGCAAAAACTCAACGAAGCAATAGAAAACCATAAAAATGTGGAAAACTACCTTGCTTCTGTACGCGATCTGCATTTTTACGTATTCGACAAGGGGCGCGGTGTATGTGTGGGCACAAATTCGGAGGATATATTCACCGAAAAATACTATGATTACGTTGAGATATCCGACAGCATATTTGACGAGATGTTCACGGGCGAACCGCTTAATATCTCATTTTCAAAAAACAACTTTATCTGCCTTATCTCTCTGCCCGTTTCGGGACTCAGCCAGCAGATGCAAAAGGAGATAAACTACACCTATCATATGTATTCCATAAACAAGGTGGCATCATCGGTTTATCTGCCGCTGATACTGTTTTCGATAAG
>JAGAHK010000381.1 GCA_017627115.1 Bacillota bacterium
TGCATTAGTCTTGCCTCCCCTTTAGCGTAAGCGATTAGGCGTGTGCCGCTTTAGCGGGAGGGGGACCGCGCGCAGCGTGGTGGAGGGGTTTATTTGTGACTGCTTTAGTGTTGTGCAACGATAAGCAACAACAATCGCAAACCCCTCAGTCAGCCTACGGCTGCCAGCTCCCCTGATCGCTGCGCTAAAGGGGAGCCAAGACTAATGCAACTCGACAACGAGCAAAAACAATAATTTACCTTACAAAACATAATAAAAAGAGGAACAAAAATGAAAAACGTATCTAAAATAATAAGCTGTTATGCCGCCGATACCTCGGGTGTGTGTTCCGCTTTGTACGAACTTGGCGGCATGGTCATCGTGCATGATGCTTCTGGCTGCAACTCGACATATTCCACTCATGACGAGCCGCGGTGGTATGACAAACGCTCAATGATATATATTTCCGCCCTTAAAGAAATGGATTCGATCATGGGCAATGACGAAAAACTGATAAGCGATGCAGTTTCTGCGGCACATGACCAAAAACCGAAGTTTATTGCGATCTGCGGTTCACCCATGCCTATGATGACGGGGGTGGATTTTGATGCAATTGCCGAGGAGATAGAGCATAGGTCGGGCATACGCACCTTTGCCATACACACAAACGGCACACACAGTTATCTGAAAGGCGCGGCGGATTCATTGCTTGAAATAGTAAAAGAATATGTGCATGAACAGCCTAAAATCAAAAACGGCGTTAATATTCTCGGTGCTGCACCGCTTGATTTTTCTCTAAACGGTACGGTCGAAGCAATTAAGGATAAACTTGAAAAAAACAGATTTGAAGTTATTTCATGCCTTGCTATGAATTCAACACTTGATGAAATAAAAAATGCCGCTTCCGCAAAAGCAAACCTTGTTATATCTTACAGCGGTCTTTCTGCGGCAAAGTATATGGAAAAACGGTTCGGCATACCATATATCTGCGGTCTGCCGTTTGGAAAAAAGTTTGCGGATGAAATTATTGCGCTGCTGAAATCTTCGGACAAGTCACTTTACCCCTGTGCCGAAAGAACAGCCGATAAAAAGGGTATATATATCATAGGCGAAGGCATTATCTCGGGGTCGCTTGCAAAGGCTGTAGAGTTGGAAACAGGCAAAAAAGCAAGGGTCATCTGTCCGCTCGATCATGATAAAAATATGCTTGCCGACGGCGATTTTGACTTTTTCGCAGAGGAAGATATAGAAAAACTGCTGTCGGAAGAAACACCAAAGGCGGTAATTGCCGATCCGCTTTATAAATTCATTGTACCGAAACAGACCGAATTTATAAGCCTGCCGCATTTTGCCTTTTCGGGAAGATGCTATCAAAGATCTATGCCGAATTTGATAAACGAAACGGAGTTTTTTGAATTTATAAAAAATATATTATAATTACCTGATAATTATGTTTTAAGGAGAAAATAATGATAAAACTTGCAATTTACGGCAAAGGCGGCATAGGCAAATCCACCTGTACCGCCAATCTTGCCGCCGCACTTGCTTCTCTTGGCAAGAGGGTCATACAAATAGGCTGCGACCCAAAGGCGGATTCGACCATAAACCTTTTGGGCGGTACACCCGTGACACCCGTTATGAACTATCTGCGCGAGCGTGACGAAGAGCCCGAAAAAATAGAGGAGATCTCAAAAGTAGGTTTCGGCAATATACTCTGCATCGAAACGGGCGGTCCCACCCCGGGGCTCGGCTGTGCGGGCAGAGGTATCATAAGTACGTTTTCACTGCTTGAAGAACTTGAGCTTTTTGAAAAATACAAGCCCGATGCGGTGCTTTACGATGTGCTTGGCGATGTTGTCTGCGGAGGTTTTGCCGCACCGATACGCGAGGGCTATGCTTCGCAGGTGCTTATTGTGACCTCGGGCGAAAAAATGGCTCTTTATGCTGCAAACAACATAAACAGTGCGGTAAAGAATTTTGAGGACAGGAGCTATGCGCGTGTGCGCGGCATTATAATGAACCGCCGCAGCGTTGAAAACGAGGAGGAGAAAGTCCAAACTTTTGCCGATAAGTCGGGGCTTGAAATAATAGCCGATATACCGCGTTCAAATGATATAATCAAATATGAGGATATGGGGAAGACGGTTATCGAGGGCGACCCCGAATGTGAGACCGCAAAACGCTTTTTCGAGCTTGCGCAAAAATTGATCGACGAGGATAAAGAAAATGACTGAAAGCTTTTACATTACAGCCGCCGAACTTGCAAAGGCGGGTTACGAAAACACGCCCGACGAGCTTGTTTCTTCAAAACATATGATATACAGCTCTCCCGCAACGCTTGATTTCAACTCTCCCGGTGCAAAAGGCTTCGGTGTGAAAAGGGCAGGGCTTGCAATACCCGGTTCGGTCATGCTGCTTGTTGCGCCGGGCTGCTGCGGCAGAAATACCGCACTTTTAAACGAGCTTGGCTATTCGGAGAGGTTTTTCTATCTTCTGCTTGACGATACTGACATCGTTACGGGCAGACATCTTACGAAAATACCCAAAGCGGTGAAAGAACTTTGCGGTGAACTTGACTATACACCTTCTGCGGTGATGATCTGTATTACCTGTGTTGATGCGCTTCTGGGCACCGATATGGAGCGCGTGTGCAGAAAATGCGAGGAAGCGGCGGGGGTGCCGACCGTGCCTGCATATATGTACGCTTTGACGCGCGAAAAACGTCTGCCGCCCATGACAGCGGTAAGAAAATCGGTCTATTCGCTGTTAAAGCCGCAGAAAAGAATTTCAAATGAGTGTAATATTCTCGGCTTTTTTGCTCCGCTTTATGACGGCTGCGAAATATATGACCTTTTAAAAAGCGCAGGCATAAAAAAAGTACACGAGCTATCGCGCTGTAAAACATTTGAAGAGTACAGCGAACTATCGCGTGCAAATTTCAATATCATCATCAATCCCGAGGCACGCTATGCCGCACAGGATATGGAAAAACGTCTCGGCATACCGTCCGTTGAACTTGCAAGGCTTTACCGTATCGACAAAATACGCACGCAATATCGCCTTTTGGGACAGGCGATAGGTGTTGGATTTGATGATGAAAAATAGTATACCGAAACAAAAAAAATAATTGAGTCTTTCAAAAACAAATACGGTTTGCTTTCATTTGCCATAGGTGAGTGTGTCAATGCCGACAGTTTCGAGCTTGCACTTGCGCTTGTTGAATATGGCTTTAAAGTAAGTGAGATATACGGCACTGTGGGTGAAAGAAACTTTACTTTTATAAAGCGTTTGTCGGAAAGATCACCCGAAACACGCATATTTTCAAATCTTTCGCCGACTATGCTCAATTATGAAAGAAAGACGAAAATAGATGCGGTCATAGGTGTCGATGCACTTTATTATCACCCCGATATTAAGGGTGTCGAGTTTAACGACGAAGTCCAGCCGTTCGGATACTATGGTGTAAAAAGCCTCTTTGAGCAGCTTGACAGGGCATTGGAGGTGCGGGCATGAAAAAACTGTTAAAACATATATCGCCGCTTGCTCCCGATGATTCGGGCGCCTGCTCTGTGCTTTACGAACTCGGCGGCATTGTCGTTATCTGCGATGCGGGAGGCTGTGCAGGCAATGTCTGCGGTTTTGACGAACCGCGCTGGTTTGTCAAAAAATCGGCATTATTCAGCGCAGGTCTGCGTGATATGGATGCTATACTTGGCAGAGACGACAAATTGGTAGAAAAGCTTGCAAAGGTCAGCAGTCAGATAAATGCACGGTTTACCGCCGTTGTCGGAACTCCCGTGCCTGCCGTTATTGCGACCGACTACAGGGCTTTAAAGCGTATGAGCGAGAAAAAAACGGGTCTGCCCTGTATTACCGTGGAAACGACGGGAACGAACCTTTATGACAAAGGCGAGGAAGAAGCTTATCTTGCACTTTTTAAAGAGTTTGCAAAAGAAAAACTGCCCACAAAGGCGGGAAAAGTTGGTGTTATAGGTGCAACGCCGCTGAATACGGGGCTTGCAAAAGCCGATGTTATTATTGACGGCTTAAAAGAAAAATACAGAGAGGTTGTCTGTTTCGGTATGGACAGCGGTCTTGACGAAATAATAAACGCTTCGGAATGTGAAAAGATCATCGTTATATCCAATTCGGGCATAAAAGCCGCAGAATATATTAAAGAAAAATTCGGTATCGAATACGAATTTGCATTCCCGTGCATACCAAAAGAGACCCTTGAAAAAACAAAGGATATGAACGGCAGAAAAGTTTTGATAATACATCAGCAGGTCGCCGCAAATATGCTTCGGGATCTGTTGAATAATTGCAATACGGACTGCGCAAGCTGGTTTAGCATAGACAAAAATATTGCAAAAGAAAATGATTTTCATATCAAAGATGAAGACGACCTTATCGAAAAAGCTGATGAGTACGATGTCATTATCGGCGATATCTCGTTTAAAAAAATGCTTCCGAAATACAATGGCGAGTTTATAGATTTTCCGCATTTTGCGGTATCGGGCAGAATATGGGATGAAAAAGAAAGGCGGTGAGCCTATGAAAACAATAAATATCCACGCTTACGGAATAGTACAGGGTGTCGGTTTCCGTCCTTTCGTATCACGAGCGGCGGATGAAACGGGCGTTTTGGGCACGGTCGCAAACCGCGGCTCTTATGTTGATATATATGCCAAGGGCACAGATGAACAGCTTGAAAAATTCGTTGACGAGATAAAGCATCATCCGCCCGAGCGTTCCGTGGTTTTGGGTGTTGATGTGACGGAGTGCGAGGAGGAATATCATTTTACATCTTTTCGGATAATCGAAAGCGAAAAGGAGTACGGTGATATTTTTGTATCACCCGATATTGCGACCTGTGACAAATGCCGCGCGGAGCTTTTCGATAAGAACAACAAGCGTTATCTTCACCCCTTTATCAACTGTACGCAGTGCGGTCCGCGCCTTACTATTATGGACACTATGCCTTATGACCGTGAAAGAACGACTATGGCGGGATTTCCTATGTGTCCCGACTGCGCTGCGGAGTATTATTCGCCCGAAACGCGGCGGTATGATGCACAGCCCGTTTGCTGCAACGACTGCGGTCCCGAAGTTTATATTATCGGTACGGATATAAAAGGCGGTGCGGCGATAACCGAAACAAGGCGCGCTATAATGTCGGGCAAAATAGCCGCAATTAAGGGTATAGGCGGTTTTCACCTTTGCTGTGATGCCAAAAATGCGGCGGCGGTGCAGAGATTAAGACAGCTCAAAAACCGCCCGATGAAGCCCTTTGCGCTTATGATGCGGGATATTGAGACCGTAAGGCGCGAATGTTATATAAAAGACGGACGGGAGGAATATTTAACGGGCTGGCAGAAACCGATAATGCTTATGGAAAAACGCGAAGACTGCTCCATTAGCGAAAATATTGCACCCGATAATATGACGGTCGGTGTAATGCTGCCTTATGCACCCGTGCAGATGCTCCTTTTTGATTATCCCGATGATATAAAAATGAGTGACTGCCTTGTTATGACCAGCGGAAATGTACGCGGCGCGCCTATTTGCCGCAGTGACGAGGATGCGCTGAAAGAAATATCGGGTTTTTGCGATATAATACTCTCGCATGACCGTAAAATATTGCTTCGAGCCGATGATACGGTCACCGATTGGCTTTTCGGCAAGCCATATATGATACGGCGTTCGCGCGGCTTTGCGCCTTTGCCGATAATGCTGAAACACGGCAAAAACAAACAGGTGCTTGCGATAGGCGGAGAACTTAAAAATACATTCTGCATAGGGAAAAACGGGCTTTTGTATCCGTCGCCTTATGTGGGTGATATGGCGGATATACGCACGGTAAATGCTCTGCGTGAATCGGTGGAGAGGATGTGCGGTCTGCTTGAGACTGCCCCCGAGGTCATAGTCTGCGATATCCACCCGATGTATAATACCGTAGCTTTTGCCGAAGAGCTTGCTCGCGAAAAGAATATACCGCTGCTTAAAGTTCAGCATCATTATGCGCATATCCTTTCCTGTATGGCGGAAAACGGCTGCGAGGACAGGGTTATCGGTGTTTCCTTTGACGGTACGGGCTATGGTGAAGACGGCACCGTCTGGGGCGGAGAGCTTCTCTTATGCGACTATAACGGCTTTGAACGAATTGGCAGTATTGCACCGTTTATACAATCGGGCGGCGATGTTTCCGCAAAAGAGGGCTGGCGTATAGCTTCGGCGATCTTGCGTGAAAGCTGCGAAAATGCTTTGGAACTATGCGAAAAGCTGAATATCTGCGGTGAAAAAGAGTATAAATTGCAGTCTGTAATGGCGCAGAAAAAAGTAAACAGTGTTGTTTCCACAAGCTGTGGCAGGCTGTTTGATGCGGTCTCTGCGATTTTGGGAATAAGGCGTGCCTCTACTTTTGAGGGCGAAGCCTCGACTGCACTTATGTATTATGCACAGCTGTTTGAAAAGGAAAACGGTGAGTGTTCGGCGAACTATAATAGATATGATGTTCTGACAAAAAACGACGGTTTTGTCACTCTCAATACAAACGCTTTTGCCGCTCATCTGGCGGAAGAATTTGCAAAAAGCGGCGATACGTACAGGCTTGCGTATGAGTTCCATGCAGTCCTTGCGGATATGGTGCTTGAAGCCTGTATTCAAATCAGAAAAAGAAATAATATAAATATCTGTGCTTTAAGCGGCGGCGTGTTCCAAAACAGCCTGCTTGTGAGACTTTGCAAAAAACGCCTTGAAGCAAACGGCTTTGAGGTCCTGCTGCATAGTCTTATACCCCCGAATGACGGCGGGATATGTCTGGGACAGGCGGCTTACGGTGCTTATAAGATATGATGTTACGGAAGGAGAAAAAAAGAAATGTGTGTAGGTTTATCAGCAAAAGTAGTAAGTGTTAAGGACGGCACAGCCGTTATAGATGCAAGCGGCGCAAAGCGTGAGGTCAGTGCTGACCTGCTTGACGAGCTTGAAGTCGGTGATTATGTTATGGTACACGCAGGTGTGGCAATTGCAAAGATCACTCAAAGTGAAGAAGACGAAGCCGAAGATGTTATGGAGACGATATTATGAACGAAAATATAAGATCGGCAAAAGATATAATAACTTCTTATAAAGGTCGTGACCTGCGTATTATGGAGGTTTGCGGCACTCATACGCACGAGATATTCAGGCTGGGCATAAGAAATATAATGCCCGAAAATGTGGACATAATTTCTGGTCCCGGCTGCCCCGTCTGTGTAACGCCCGTGGGCTTTATTGACGAGGCTGTATGGCTTGCGCTTGAAAAAGGCTGTGTTATCTGCACTTTCGGCGATCTTATCCGTGTACCGGGTACGGAGATGAGCCTTGCGGGTGCACGTTCAAAAGGCGGCAGGATAAGGGCGGTATATTCGCCTTTGGATGCGGTGGAATATGCTCGCGAAAATCCCGGCGAGCAGGTGGTTTTCCTTGCTGTAGGCTTTGAAACGACTACACCGTCGGCTTGTCTTGCCGCAGAAAATGCAAAAAAAGAGGGCTTGAAGAATTTTTCGCTCCTTACCGCAAACAAGACTATGCCAAATGCTTATAAAGCACTTATCGGAAGCGCCGATGCCTTTATTTACCCCGGGCATGTCAATGCGATAACGGGTAACAAGACCTGCATTGAATTATGTGAAAAACACGGTGTTTCGGGTGTTGTTGCAGGCTTTACCGCAAGCGAACTGCTTACGGCGATCGCCGTTACGATAACTCTCGCCGATAAGGGTGAGCCGTTTTTCAAAAACTGTTATCCGCGCGTTGTAAAAGACGAGGGAAATCCCGCCGCAATACGTATGATGGAGCGTGTTATGCAGCCCTGCGACAGTGAGTGGCGCGGTCTTGACGTTATACCTATGTCGGGTATGGAACTCAAAGAAGAATATGCGGAATACGACGCACGTAAAAAATACAATATGCCCAAAATCGAGGGCAGACCAAACCCCGCCTGCCGCTGCGGCGATGTTTTGCAGGGCAAGTGTAAGCCGAGCGACTGCAAGGTATTCGGCACGGTCTGCACACCGCAGCACCCGATTGGTGCGTGTATGGTAAGCGGCGAGGGTTCATGCTCGGCGTATTACCAGTACGGAAATAAATGACGGTGTGCGGCGGAAACCGTGTTTTCGCCGAGGAGCTTGTTTGCGCGGCTAAAGCCGCACAAATCCCGTAGGGACGGCGTGAATGTAAGCATTCGCGCCGCATGAAGTTCGCATACCTTACAGGCTTGCAAGTGACGCCGCAGGCGGCGCGCAGACAAGACTGCAAATTTGGCGAAAAGCCTGCTTTTCGCCAGACAGGCGAGCGGAGCGATGCCGCCATAAACAATAATTTATACCCCAAAGAAAGGAAAAAAATATAATGAATGAAAATACAGTCACGCTTGCACATGGTGCAGGCGGAAAGCAAACAAGCGAATTGATAGAAAAAGTTTTTAAGGCACATTTTGCTAATCCCGAGTTTACTGCCGACGATGCGGCTGTACTGAATATGGAAGAGGGCAGGCTTGCGTTTACGACAGACGGTTTTATCGTGTCACCTTTTGAATTCCCGGGCGGAAATATAGGTAAATTGAGCATCTGCGGCACTGTCAATGACCTTTCGTGTATGGGTGCAAAGCCGCTTTATATGACCTGTGCTTTTGTTATCGAGGAGGGTTTTCCTCTCGATAAACTTGAAGAGATAGCGGCAGCTATGGAAAAAACGGCGGCGGAAGTCGGTGTTAAGATAGTTGCGGGTGATACAAAAGTTGCGGGCAAAGGTCAGGTAGACAAGGTGTTTATAACCACAACGGGTATCGGAAAGATCATGGATAAAGCGCACACCTCGGGTACATATGCAAAACCGGGCGATGCGATCATCGTAACGGGTGATGTGGGCAGACACGGCTGTACTATCCTGCTTGCCCGTGACGAATACGGCATTGAAGCCGATGTTGACAGCGACTGCGCACCGCTTTGGGGTACGGTCGAAAGTATTTATTCAGTTACGGATGATATACATGTAATTCGCGATGCAACAAGAGGCGGTGTCGGTACTGTTTTATATGAGATAGCTTCACAGAGCAATGTCGGTATAAAGCTTGAAACGGCAAAAATACCTGTTGACGACGGTGTAAAGGGTGTTTGCGGTATGCTCGGACTTGAACCCCTTTATCTTGCGTGTGAGGGCAGACTTGTGATTTTTGCACCGCAGGATAAGGCGGAAAAAATAGTCGAGGTTTTAAGACAGGGCAAATATTCCAAAAATGCTTCGATCATCGGCACGGTTACCGAAGAGAACAAGGGCAGGGTGGTAATGGAGACCGAAATAGGTTCACAGACACTTCTTCCGCAGCCGGGCGGCGAGCTTCTGCCGAGAATATGCTGAAAAATAAAAAAATTTGACAATATTGTGATTTAAGGGTATAATATAA
>JAGAHK010000035.1 GCA_017627115.1 Bacillota bacterium
TGATAATACCGTCCGATTTAAAACCAAGATTAACAGATACATCACCTGTTTCGGGTGATACGGATATTACGGTACCCTTTACAATGTCGCCCGAACGAAGAGTCACCATTGACTCGTTCAGCATTTCCTCAAAAGATTTGTTTTCAATTTCGCTCATAGTCTCTACAGCCTCCTTAATTATAGCAGGCGGTGTTGATGCACCTGCCGTTATACCAATTTTACCATACTTTAAAACAGATTTCAAGTCTAAATCTACAATTGTTTCAAATAAAAATGTATTTTTACAATATTTTTTACTGATTTCGTACAATTTTCGGGTGTTGGAGCTCTTTGTATCTCCCAAAATTATCATACAATCGACTTGATTTGCAATTTCCGCAGCTTCTTTTTGTCTTTCTGCGGTAGCCAGACAAATTGTCCTGTCAAGCTTAAATTTTATTTTTGATGACAAAATTTCTATTATTTCGTCAAAAATGTCGGTCTGGAACGTCGTTTGCGATACAACGGCATATTCCGTACCGTCTTTCGGTTCAAAATTCCTTGCTTCTTCTGCCGAGTTGATTATCACAGCCGAATTGCCACACCACCCGTTTATACCGATAACTTCGGGGTGAACGGCATTGCCGATTATAATTACCTGCATACCGTTTTTATGTCTTTCTTCAACTATATGATGTATCTTTTTAACGAAAGGACAGGTGCAGTCAAAGTATTCAAGGCCTTTTTCATCGAGTTTTTTATATACATCGGGCGGTACTCCGTGGGAACGTATTATCACCTTTCCGTCAAGCGGTTTATCAAGTGAGTCTATAACATTTACACCTTTTTTTGCAAGATCGTCCGTAACGACCTTATTATGGATTATAGGTCCATATGTATATAGTTTTTCTTCGCTTTCGGCTTTTTCATATGCAGTCTTGACCGCATTTTTCACACCGAAGCAAAAGCCTGCAGACTTTGCAAGCATAATATCCACAGCAATACCTCCTTATTATATTATAGCAGTGCTTCGTTTATAAGCTCCGCAACAGCGTCTTTGACCATTGATGCACGCATATTCGTTGTATCTATGATCACCGCATCTTCTGCCACGGTAAGCGGATTGAACCTGCGTTCCTTATCCTGCTTATCACGCGCCATTATCTCATCAAGCACTTTATAAAAATCATGCTCAATGCCTTTTTCGGCAAGTTCGCCGCAGCGGCGTTTTGCTCTTTCCGAAACATCGGCATCGAGATATACCTTTATCTCGGCATCGGGAAGTACATTTGTACCTATATCCCTGCCATCCATAATAACATTATTGTTTTTTGCTATCTCTCTTTGCAGTTTTACAAGCGTTTTTCTGACATCCTGCATTTTAGCCACGGCAGAAGCAGCATCTGCGACCTGCTGTGTGCGTATTTCGTCGCTTATATCTATCCCGTCAACAAAAATACGCTGTCTGCCATCTATATAGCAGATCTCCATATTAATATTGCGGGCAAGTTCGCTGACTTTTTTAACATCATCCGTACTTATGCCATTATCTATACACTTATAGCCTATGCTGCGGTACATTGCGCCCGTATCAACATAAATAAAGCCGAAATCCGCCGCAAGTTCTTTTGCAAGGGTACTTTTTCCGCTGCCTGCGGGTCCGTCTATGGCAACGGCTATCTTCTTTTGCTTTTTAACTTTATCGGGACGGAGAACTTCTGCATTTTTAAGATACACAAATCTCATTTCGGACTGTTTTTTATCCGTTTGTACATCCATTTGCACCCTTATACACATTTTAAGGCTGCCTTCAACAAACATTTCCTGCGCACACATAAGCGCAGCATCGACTATGCCGAGTTCTCTTGCTGCAACCGCAGGATAAGCGGCATCAAGGTCTTTTGTTGCCGTAAAGAGTATCGAAACGATATTCTCTATCTTAACTTCATTCAGCTCGATCATTTCTTTCAAAAGCTGTCTTGTGTTGAGAAGAATATCCTCTCTTGTGTTGCTGTCCGCAGTAATTGCGCCCCTTATAGAACAGTTCACTTTATTATTCCTCCAATCAGGCATTTGTTCCCGCAAGATATGCGGTCGAAAATGCTATCTGTAAATTAAAGCCGCCCGTAAAGGCATCTATATCAATGACTTCACCGCAGAAATACAGGTTTTTAACAAGTTTAGACTGCATTGTTGACGGATCTATCTCGTCAACATTCACGCCGCCGCTTGTCACGACCGCTTCATTAAAGCCCGAAGCTGACGTTACCGTGAGTTTAAGCCCCTTTAAAAGCGATAAAAGCTTCTGTCGTTCCGATTTGGTGATGCTGTTCACCTTTTTTTCGGGATCGATGCCGCTCATATCTACCAAAACGGGTATAAGTCTCTGCGGGAGCAGTTCATTAAGTGCATTTTTAAGCGCTTTATTGGCATATTTATTAAAATCTTTCAATATCCTGTTATCAAGAGTTTTTTCATCAAGTGCGGGTTTAAGGTCGATAACGACTTCAGCCGTTTTGCCTTCGGAGAGTGCCCGTGTAAGATATGCACTGCCCGTAAGCACAAGGGGTCCCGTTATACCTAAGTGGGTAAACATCATTTCCCCCATATCCCGATAAACACTTTTGCCGTCAAGAAGAAAATCCGCCGATACATTTTTAAGGCTCAGCCCCATAAGCTCGGAACA
>JAGAHK010000382.1 GCA_017627115.1 Bacillota bacterium
CCTCGCACGGGCAAAGCCCGCACTGCGGATTAAAGCCTGCGGCGCCAAAATTACTTTAATAAAAAATTACATTTAACAGGAAATAGACAATATAAGGGGCTGAACCATTAAGTATTATCATATTCTTAATGCGACAGCCCCATTTTTATATGTTTTTCCGTTCACAATGTTCACAAATTTTCCGGAATTGGCTTAATAAGCGAAAACAGTGGATATTTAAGTTAAGTAATAATGTTACGTAACTGAAAATAAAAATAATAGACCGAAAAATAGTGCTTTAAAAACTCAAAATCGCCGATTTTTGTAAAAATGTTAACTTTTTTTACTTATTTTATTTGACGTAATGAAAAAAAAGTGATATTATTATATTAGATAAAGCTGTAATGAGAAATGCAGCACCACATTAAAAAATATACGGAGGTGATTTTATGAGTACAAAGGACGCATTGGCTTTGCTTGAAAGTATAAGTGATGACAAAAAAGTCTTTCTTGATATAGCCAGATCCTATGTTGCTGATAAATTAAATGTGTATGACAGCGTTGAAAATTGTATCTGTCTTAAAGAAGACGATATGATCCCGTTCAATGAACTGCCAGAGTTTGAAGGTCTGAGACAAAAAGTTGCCAATATCAGAAGTGCAAGCGGCATTATTGATGACTTCTTTGAACTTGATGATGATATTGCAAAGATCAATCAGTATCTTGATGACGAGCTTCTTATTGCTTATATGGAAGTTGACGATTATGATAATGACGGTACTGCAACAGGTTTCTCTTCTTCGGTAACGCCTACATATGACGATGATGATATTGATGATTTCACCGCTCCTCCCGAAAATCTCCAGCAGGAAGAGGATGAGGAAATTGAAGATGCTTACGATTTGAGCGCTTTATTGGGAGATAATGATCCTTATCCCGATGAACCCGAGATCGGCAATGTTTATGAATCTTCGGAGAATGAAAAGGCAGAGCTTGAGGATGCAAGCCAGCAGGCAGCAGGAGAACAGGGCGAAGAGGAAGAACGTATCGTAGGTATTTATAAAGAGGATTATGATACTTCATGGGCTCCCGATTACGAACCCGATGAAGATGATTATTTCCTTAAACAGTCGGAGTCCGAACTTCTCGGCGAAGACGAAAAGCCAAAACTCAATACCTTATTTAAAGATGATGTTCCCAAGACCGAAAGAAACGATATTCTTGAAGAAGCTGCATATGTTATCGAGCAGGGCAACAAGTTTATATTTACAGGTGCATCTCCGCAGGTTTACCTTAACAAGCGCTTTGAGTATTTAAGAATAAAATATGCTCTTAAAAATATTGAGGAAGGCGAAGATGAAGCAGCCGAGCTTGAGATAATCAAAAATGAGCTCAACAAGCTCAGGAATTATGCACAGCGCGGTGTTATCGTTTCAACACAGGCTATCCAGTATGATATGATGATGGTGGAAAAGGTATACGGTCTGCTTAAAGAATTTGACGAGTCCCTTTATCCCGCAGGTTCTATCCCGAATATCGATGATATCATCAAGCTTATGGACACCAACGGAGACTTTGACGAGAAGGCAACCAAACTTCACAAATTCTTTATGGTCGATACTATCAACTTTATGAAGACTATTTATAAGAACTGCTCGAGTCGCGAACTTGACAAGAATAAGAGAATTTCCGTTGAAATGGAAAAACTCGATGAGCAGCACTTTGAAGATCTTCGCAACCTTGAAAGAGAGTTCTACAATGTTAAAACAAACATCCTTAACCAGAACAAAGTTAAGGCTGAACGTGAGGCAAAGAAAAAAGCTCTTGAAAATGAGTACGATGACAAGGTGAAAGAGCTTGAAATCAACATTCAGGCAGTTATCGAAAAGGATACAAGAATGGTCGGCAAGAACATGAAGCTTTACGAAAGAATCGACAAGATATTAAGAAGCAACGTTCTTTGTTTTCAGGCAAAATAAACTATAGAATAGAGGTGTAAGTTATGGCTGATGGAGCAAATAAGTTACCTGCCGGCTTTGCCGTAGGTGACACAATAGCAAGCCGATATATATTGAAAAAAGTTATTAATCCCGATACGGGCGAAGCAGCGTTGTTCGTTTGCGAATATGATGATTTCCCGTTTTTGGCTAAAGTTTATTTCCCCGATAAAACACCTTCACCCGAGAAGGTGGATAAGGAAAAGGCTATCAATTCACAGTTCCTTATCAAAAAATCGGATAGACTTACGTATAACGGATGCAGCATCGAGATCATGCCTTTCTTTAATAAGGCCGACCTTATCTCAAGCGGTAAGGCTGTTAACGACCAGCGTTTGTTTGATACAATAATACCCAACGTAAACGAAGCTTTAAAAGCTATCCACGACGGTGGACTTGTACATGGAAATGTACGTCCCACAAATATCTATTACAGTCCGTTTGGTCCGGGTCAGGTACTTCTCGGTGATTATGGTGTAGATATCTCGAATGCATCGGAACCTACAAGACAGACTGCATTTGCTTTCCTTCCTCCCGAAAATGCGAAAGGTATCTTTGGTAAGGAAGCCGATTACTGGTCATTGGGTATCACACTTGTTATGCTTGTTACAGGCCGCGGTGTATTTGACGGTCTTAACAGAAAGCAGATGCTTAAAAAAGCTTGTACATATGATATAGAGCTTCCCGACAAGGTAAGCGATAAGCTTAAAAACATAATTCGCGGTCTTACAACTAAGGATTATACAACACGCTGGGGCTATGACGAAATTAAAAGAGCTCTTGCTGACGAGGATGTTCCCGTTGTTGACAATTATGTTTACGAGCCGCCCACAGATACCTATATGTTTGACGGTACACCTGTTAAGGGGCTTGAAAACATTGCCGAGGCATTTGCTACCAATTGGGACAGCGCTGTTGCCTGCATAAATGATCCTGCATTGCTTGAAATAGTTGATAACTATGCAGAGGATAAGTATAATGATGTACTTGCCTGCGGTAAGATGGAAGATATGAATCTTGCGCTTTTCAAACTTATCGGCATACTTAATCCGAGCCTTCCGCCGTATTGGAAGGGTCAGCAGGTCGGTGATATCGAACAGTTCTGCACAGATATGGCTATCGCTTATGACAAGGATCTGTTTATGGATGCTTTAAGAAGCGGCATTGTGAGTACAGTAGCTGAGCAGCAAAAAATGTCACCCGATACTGTTTCAAAGATAAAGCTTATTGAAGACGAAGTAAAAAACGGCGAAAATACCGAAGAGATAATAGCGTATAAATTAAGATACTATGTTTCCGAGGATTATGCTTACGAGATCGGCAACACGGAATGCAGATCTGTCAAGGATCTTGTTAATTACATTCGCAGCAATGCAGATAAGCTTGATGCGGTGTGTGCCGAATTTATTAATGATACAAGATTTTTCGCTTGGCTTGAAGTTTTGGGCTACGGCGAACAGATCAAACAGTGGCGTGCATCAAGAGCATTATAATTATAACATAAAAAGAGTGAGTTTTTTTAAGACTCACTCTTTTTTATCACATAAGCGGTGCAAATATTTTAAGCAATCGGCCTGCGATCTTCTCGTATACGGGAAAGCTTTGAATCTCGGCATTGGTTATTGCACTGCATTGTTTCAACGTGTGCATAAAA
>JAGAHK010000383.1 GCA_017627115.1 Bacillota bacterium
GCCGCCCCATCTGCCTACCGCAGCATCTTTTTCGGAGGCAATGGTCTCTTTAAGTATGCTAGCGACTGTTTTTAACACGGTATCGCCAACATCATGACCAAGAATATCATTTACTTTTTTGAAATGGTCAATATCAAGCATTATAAGACCTACACAGTTTTTGTACATATTTTCATTATCGAGTGCAAAATTTATACGGCGTTCTATTTCACGGCGATTGAACATATCTGTAAGTTCATCTGTTATTGCCATATAGCTTAATTGTTCATTCATATGCTGAAGTTCGTCATTAGTTGATTGAACAAGCTGAGCAAGTCTCTTTAAAAGATATGCCTGACCTATAAGTATAGAATCATCTATTCTTGCTTTGGGTAAATCCAGACCTTTTTTCTTGCCTTCACGCATGGCGATAGATAAAAGAGTTATATTGTGTTCAAAAACCGTGCCGTTTTCGCCCATTCTAATAAGTTCGCCGCCTGTGAAAAAGCCTGTGGCACTGCCCAAAAGACCAAATGGCGCTATCTCTTTTGCTGCCATTTCATCACCCCAGAATGCTTTTCGTGCGGCACAGGAGTAAAGGAAAATAACTTCGGGCTCAAAATCACGTACTGTTTCACAGCGTTTGTTTACCTGTTCAAAGATACCCGATGGATTGCCATATGTAAGATAAAGCTTTTCGCCTGCCTTGACATTGCCCGAAAGATAAATGCTTCCGTCATCGGAATAACTGTAGGCATGACGCAGTATTTCTTCGCCGTCATCAATGATAAGCAAAGGAAACTCAACGGTGTCACGGGTGAAATTGCCTGCCTGCTTTATTTTCAGATACTTTTCGTATACTTCGAGCGCAGGCATATCGTCAACTTCTATAAGACGATGTCTGTCGGCATTAGTTATGGTGAATGAATGGCCAAGTTTCTCCCAGCCTGCTGTTTTATCGGCGTTAACATGGAGATTTTTACCCGAATAAATAATAACGGCAACCGTATCGGTATCTATTTTTTTGTCTGTTATAATAAACGATTCGTCGTTATCCATATCATGCCCGATAGGATAACCGCCAAATATACTGATGTCAGGCGCACATTCGCTTGCTTTGTTCAGAATGCTCATTGAATCCATACCCGCACCGGGGAAAAGCAGTTCTATTGCAGATACATTTTCGGTCTTATCCGCAAGTTCCTTGATTTCAGCACCGATCTCGGCAGCTTTGGTGCTTGCGTTATCAAAATAGTATACTTTTGTCAATGAGCTTTCAAATACAATGGCGGAAATAATAATATCACGTTTTGCAAGTTTTCCGTCAATTATTTCACCGTTTGAGGCAACACCGGCAAACGCGGCATCGGGGAAAGAGTCGGTTATAGTCTTTACTCGCTTTGAGATCAGGGTTTTATCGGTCAAACCGCAATACATATGAAAAAGAAGAGAGGAGGCTTTGTTTTTGGAACAATGCTCTTTCAACTCTGCAAGTTTTTCATTAAAAATATTTTCATCGCTTGCATAAAACAAAAATTGTTTCATATGTTCACCTCATTTCAAATCACTCTTTGATAATTTGTTTTAATTATACCACAAATCA
>JAGAHK010000384.1 GCA_017627115.1 Bacillota bacterium
TTCACCTTTAAAAAATTTTTCAAAAAAAAGTAAAAAAATTTTAAATAACTATTGATATTTTTTACAGAATAGTATATAATACTTTTAAGATAAATATCCTGAAGTGTTCGTTAGCCATTGTTTTTGAACCTACATGACATAAAAGGGATTCCTATATATCATATTGATGTCGGGCCTCAAGCTAATTCCCTTTGGGCGGAGGATGGCAGATATATGGTTGCGGTTGCCCACCTATCTATAGATAGGTGTCAAAAGATGACGACGGCACTTCGGGTTTTTTTTATTGCAAAAAAACATATGATCGTAAATATCAAAAGCAAGCATCGATCCAATGCCGGTCTAATGATACAGTAATAAAGTGCTTCTCTGAAAATAATCGGAATTATAATAAAAAATCAAAACAAAATCAATCAGAATAATCAAAAAGGAAAACAATATGCGCTGGAAAATCTCAAACGAAAACCCACAGGCAGCGGAAGCGGCAAAAGCCGCGGGCATATCTCCCGTCACCGCTGCCGTGCTTTTTAACAGGGGTATGAATACTCCGCAAAAAATAGACGATTTTTTGAACCTTTCTTCGACAAGCCTCGGCGATACACAGCTGATAGAGGATTTCAACAAAGGGCTTGAAATAACCAAAAGTTTTGTTGAAAGCAAAAAGAAAATATACATATACGGCGATTACGATGCCGACGGCGTTATGTCCACAACAATACTGTACAAGGCGCTTTCGGCGCTCGGCGCAGATGCGGGCTATTATGTACCCCACCGTGTATACGACGGCTACGGTCTCAACCGCGCAGCAGTTGACAGGATAGCCGCAGCGGGCTGTAAGCTGCTTATTACCTGCGACAACGGCATTTCCGCCATTGACGAGGTAAAACACGCAAAAGAGCTTGGCATGAGCGTGGTGATACTCGACCACCATGAACCTGTTGTGCGTGACGAAAAGGAAGTTCTGCCGCCTGCCGATGCCGTGATAGACTGCAAGCGCAGCGACAGCAAATATCCATTTCGCGAGATGTGCGCAGGCGGTCTGTGCTACCGTTTTGCCCAAAAGCTTTTCGGGCTTATGGGGCAAAAATTCACCCTCAACCGTGAGCTTATCACCTTTGCGGGCATAGCTACGGTCTGCGACATTGTACCGCTTACGGACGATAACCGTATTTTTGTGAAAAACGCACTCTATCTGCTCAATAACGACATCCGAAATATCGGTCTTTCATATCTTGTTTCCATGAGTGTACCCTACGGCAAGGCTCTGACGCCCTACACCATCGGTTTTATCATCGGTCCGTGCATAAATGCGGTAGGCAGGCTCGAAGCCGCCTCCGAAGCGGTCGATCTGTTTGTTACCGAAGATCGCCAAAAGGCGAAAGACCTTGCCGCAAGGCTCGTGCAAAAAAACAAAGAGCGTCAGGATATAACGCAGAAAGCCGCCGACAGACTTATAAGCGGCATTGACACGACCATGCGCGTGCAGGTACTTTACGACCCCGATATACACGAAAGCGTTGCAGGCATTATCGCAAGCCGAATCAAGGAAAAATACTGCCGTCCCACCCTTGTCATCACCAACGGCAGTGAGGGCTGCAAAGGTTCGGGACGTTCGATAGAAGAATACGACCTGTACAAAAATCTGTCACAGTTTGCGGAGCTTTTCACCAAATTCGGCGGTCATGCAATGGCGTGCGGTTTTTCCCTGCCGTATGATAATATCGGCAAACTGCGCAAAGCACTCAATTCAGCCTGCACCCTCCGTCCCGAGGAACTCACGCCCGCAATAAAGCTTGACTGCAAGGTCTCCGATACCGCACTCACGCTTGAACTTGCAAAGGAGCTTGAAATACTCGAACCATACGGAAAAGGCAATGAAAAGCCGCACTTTTTCACTCTTGCCGCCAACCTCTGTGCAGCAAGGCTCGTAGGTGCGGAAAAAAGCATAGCACAGCTGTGGTTTCTGACCAAAGACGACAGGCAGGTAAAAGCCGTATTCTTCGGCGGTGCGGAGAAGATAAAAAATCTGTTTGCGGAAAACGGGATGTCGGAAATGATACCCGAACTCGAAAAAGGCAGGACAGTAAAAACAAATATAGAAACTGATATAGCCTACTCCATAGAAACAGACAATTTCGGCAACACGGAGAATATACAGCTGAATGTGGCGGATATAAGATAAAGAAACACCGACAAAATAAAAAAAAGGAAATTCAATATAATGAGAAAACTCAAATCAAATTATTATTGAATTTCCTTTTTTATTGTTGTATAATAAAACTGGATATGTATATACACAGGAAACGCGGTCTATTACCGCAGACAACAGAAAGGATGATACACTATGAAGATCAAACTTGAAAATCAGCTTGACGAAAGTATTATGCAGCAGATCACAGGCGGCACAGGCGCTACAATAACCATAAACAAGGAACAGTCCGCAGACGAGATGGTGAACTACCCCACAGCAAGAGTCACCTGTCCTATCTGCAATTCAGCGGCAAGTATGGATCTCACTATTTTTATGCACGGTGACGGCATGGGTCATCCGGGTCAGAAATGCACAAATCCCGCATGCAACTACTGCTGGTCATACGGTTCAAGCAAAATAACCGTTGAATAAAAACAAAGCAATAAAAATAAACTTAAAAATAAACTAAGGAAAGGTTGGTCAATTTGAATATGAGTATAGGAAAAAACATAAACTCCGACGAGCTTGAAAAAGTAACGGGCGGCATTGGCGATATGGGCATTATCGGTATGGACAGCTATGCTTCAAAGCGCACAGCCTGCCCAAGCTGCGGTGCAAAGGACCTTAAAGACAAGGAATTTGTCGCAGATGATAAAAAGACACTCAAAAAAGGTCAGCTTTGCTCGGGCTGCGGTTATTCCTGGCTGATAGGCAAATAAGCCGTATCGAGGAGATCAAAAATTGGGAACAATGATATTGAAGATGTCGTTGAGTACTTTGCTTTACATAGCTCTTACGGCAGCTCTTAAGCTTTGGGTACACACCGAAAAAACGGTGCTGACCCTGAAAAAAAGAGTATTTATAGGTGTATTATACGGTCTTTGCGCGGTGCTGTCCACGCACTTCGGCATATTATATGAAGAAATGGCGCTTAACGTGCGTGATATCGCACCACTTGCGGCAGGTCTGTTTTTCGACCCCGTTTCGGGTATCATCGCAGGTCTTATAGGCGGAGCAGAGCGTTTTATCGCAGGTGAATTTTTCGGCGTAAGCTCTTATACAAGGGTCGCGTGCAGCGTTTCCACCTGCCTTGCGGGCTTTTTTGCGGCAGGTATCAATGTATTCCTTTTCCGCGGCAGAAAGCCCTCGCCCTTCTATGCGTTTTCAATGGGTGCGGTAACGGAAGTTTTCCATATGTATATGGTTTTTCTGACACACCGCGACGATATAAATTTTGCTTTTTATGTGGTAAATACCTGCGCAAAGCCTATGATAATATTCACGGCTCTGGGTATGTTTTTTATATCAATACTGCTGTATGCCTTTGACGGCAAGATCAAAGAAGCACTGCGCAGGCGCAGCGGCAGCGAGATACCCATAAGCGCAAAATTCCAATTCTGGATATTTGTTTTTATAACACTACTCTTTGGCTTGAACTTTGTTTTTGCGTATTCCCTGCATACCAGAACGGCTTTGCAGAATGCACGCGAGACCATGGAGATAAACACACGCGATGCAAAGGACACCTACGCCTACTTGCAGGAGGACTACAAGGCTCTTCAGGAGCTTATAAAACAGCAGACCCTTATAATGACACACGCAGTTGAAAGCGCAGTCACATATTTCGGCGGCTTTAACGGTATGCCGACCGAGGGACTTGAAAAAATGCGCGATACGTACAATTTTTACGAGATAAACCTTATCGACAAAAACGGTATTGTGGTCAAATCCTCAAATCCGCTGACAGTAGGTTATGATATGCACTCTGCCGAGCAGTCTGCGGCATTTTTGGGCTTACTTGACGGCAGCATGGACGAATTTGCGCAGGACTTTATGCCCATAGGGCGTGACAGCAGCATTTCACTGATGTATGTCGGTGTAAAAACGAATGACGGCATGGTACAGGCAGCTCTCGACCAGGAAGAGATAGACAGCTATGGCAGCCGCGCGGAATATGACGAAATGTTCGGCAACAGACATATAGGCGAAAACGGCGAGATATACGTTGCCAACAAGGAAAACAAAATAGTTTCGGGCAGCGGCAAGGGCAGAACGCTTGACGATATAGGCATAGACACAGGCAAACTGACCGAAGGTCTGCGGTATTTCACGGCAAAAATAGACGGTGTAGACTGCTACTGCCGTCTGGAGACCACAAAACATTCCAGATTTCTGACGGTACTGCCTTTGAAAGAGGTATACCTCGACCGCAACATAGCCGCCTACGAAACGGCATTTGCAGGCATACTTCTGCTCACCCTCGTTTTCCTGCTCATTTACATACTTGTGCAGAAGATAGTGGTAAGCGGACTTTCCAGTGTCAACACTTCACTTGGCAAGATAACTCAGGGCGATCTGAACGAGGTGGTCGATGTACGCTCCACAGCGGAGTTTGCAACGCTTTCGGACGATATAAACCTAACCGTTGACGCACTGAAAGGTCATATCGAACGTGAGAAAAAGCGTATGGAAAAAGAACTGCTGCTTGCAAGACAGATACAGGCATCGGCACTTCCGCAGGTGTTTACATTTCCGCTTGACGAGTTCAGGCTGTTTGCGACAATGGATCCCGCAAAGGAAGTCGGCGGCGATTTTTACGACTTTTTCTTCATAGCTCAGAACAAACTTGCGCTCGTTATAGCCGATGTTTCGGGCAAAGGCGTACCCGCAAGCCTGTTTATGATGCGCAGCAAGACCGCAATAAAAAGCCTTGCGCGTTTGGGCAGAACGCCCGACGAGATATTTGCAAAAGCAAACGACCTGCTTTGCGAGGGCAATGAAATGGATATGTTCGTTACTGCGTGGATAGGCATTGCAGACCTTGAAACGGGCGTGCTGCAATGTGCAAACGCAGGCCACGAATACCCTGCCATAAAGCGCAAAGACGGCAGTTGGGAACTGTTCAAGGATAAACACACGATTGCACTTGCCGCAATGGAAGGTATGCGTTTCAAGAAATACGAGATGCAGCTTGACGAGGGCGACAGGCTCTTTGTATATACCGACGGTGTACCCGAAGCTATAAACGGCGCCGAGGAACAGTACGGTACGGACAGGATGCTTGACGCACTGAACAGGGCTGGCGATGTACCGACAGAGGAGCTTTTGCCGTATATCCGCCGCGATATAAGCGATTTTGCAGGCGATACGGAACAGTTTGACGATATAACTATGCTTGGTTTTGACTTTTTGCATAAATCAAAGACAGGCGACAAAAAATAACAAGGAATAATAAAGTAATATACTGATCAAAATGAACGATTTTAACGAAAAGGCAGCTTATGAAGCGCTGCTGCCGAATTTGAAAGCGCTTGAAGAGATAGTTTCGCAAAAGCTTTTTGCGGAGATAGCATCGGCAGGCATACCCACGCTTGAAATAGCACACAGGACAAAAGACAAGGCTTCCGCGTTGGAAAAAATAAAACGCAAGGCGGATAATTACAGCGGTGTCAGCGAACTGACCGACCTTGTTGGTTTCCGCATAATCTGTTATTTTTCGGATGATGTGGACAAAATAGCGGCGGTTGTGGAAAAACTGTTTGATATAGACCGCGATAACTCGGTTGATAAAAGGCAGATAATCAGCCCCACCGCTTTCGGCTATCTGTCGCTGCACTATATATGCAGCCTGCCCGAAAGCGAAAAATACCCGAAAGAACTTTGCGGCATTAAGTTTGAGATACAGATGCGCTCGGCATTGCAGCACACCTGGGCGGAGATAGAACACGATCTGGGCTACAAATCCATGTTTGCGATACCGCGCGATATACGGCGCGAGTTTTCGCGTATAGCAGGTCTGCTGGAGCTTGCTGACGAAAGTTTTGTGCGCATACGCGCAAGACTGAGCGACTATAAAAAGCATATAACAAACGACATACGCAACGGAAATGCCTCGGAGCTTTCAATAGACCTTGTTACCCTGACCGCCTACCTCAAATACAACAGGCAGATGAACACACTGCTCAACGAGATAGCCGATATACAGGGTGCACACATAAAGATGCAGTCGCCCGAAAACTATCTGCCGAGACTTGCGGCGATCAATATAACCACCCTCGGTGACCTTGAAAGGCTTGCCGACCGTGAACACGACCACGCGCTGGAGCTTGCAAACGAGCTGTTTGATGCAGCCGACCTTGACGAGATAGCATCCACCGCAGGTCTGCATTTTCTCTGCCGCGCCGAACTTCTCTACGGCGAGCATGACAAAAATGAGATATTTGATTATTTCACCTGCACCACAAAGAACAGGGAGCGCGCAAGACATCAGGCAAAAGCCGTGCTGAAACAGCGCAAAATAATTCAATGATATTCGTATTCCGCTGAAATAAATTTCTGCTACATACTCAAAGAGTGAGTTCCTTTCGGAACATCACCCGCGTGATCTCAAAAAAAGAGGGCGTCGCTTAATGCGACGCCCTCTTTTTTATAACTTATATTTATCTTTTTCGCTCTCTACAAGCTTTATTATATCCTCAACTGCTGTGTCGATGCTGAATTCCGTCTTTAAGCTCTTATCTCTCAACGAAACTTCAACAACATTCTTCTCACAGTTTTTCGGGCTTACCACCACTCTTACGGGTACACCGAAAAGGTCTGCATCCGCGAACATTGCACCCGGGCGAATATCACGGTCATCAAAAAGCACTTCCACACCCTTATCCTGCAAAGTTGTATACAGCCTGTCCGCAAGCCCGCGAACCTGCTCGTTATCACACCTTAAAGCGCAGATCTCGACCTGCCACGGTGCTATGGGCATAGGCCATATGGGACCGTAATCGTCATGGCTTTCCTGACAGATGGAAGCCGCAAGACGACCTACACCGATACCGTAGCAGCCCATTATGGGATACTGCTGTTTGCCCTCTTTGTCAAGATATGTCATATTCATTGATTTTGTGTACTTTGTGCCAAGCTGGAAGATATTGCCTACCTCGATGCCCTTTTCTATTTTGATGCCGGGCTTGCCGCAGCACGGACACTCAGCGCCCTCAAATATTTTTGCAACATCTGTATATTCGACCTTGCCGAGATCTCTTTCAAGGTTTGCACCGACATAGTGGTGATCGACCTCGTTTGCACCGCAAACCATATTATTCATACCGATAAGCGACTTATCGAATATCATCTGTGCATTCGCCTTTGAGTTAACGGGACCGATAAAGCCGGCAACAATGCCGCTTTCCTCGGTTATTTCAAGTGCGGGATGTATTTCTTCGCCAAGGTAGTTCCTAAGTTTTGTTTCGTTTACTTCAAGGTCGCCGCGGATAAAGATGATAACATATTCATCCGTTGCATTTTTCTGATAAACAACGGCTTTGCAAAGGTCCTTTTCCTCAATATGCAAAAACTCGCTCAAAGCTTCGATAGTCTTTGTATCGGGGGTATAGACCTTTTCAAGTTCCTTGACTTCACTGTTAAGGGGCTGTGTTTTGCACTCCGCAGCCTCCATATTTGCCTTGTAATCGCAGGAAGGACAGATAGCAAGTGTATCTTCGCCGATCTCGCTCAAAAGCATAAATTCATGGCTGACACTGCCGCCCATCATGCCCGAGTCGGATGCAACGGAGATAACATTCTTCGCGCCCACACGCTTATAGATGTTTTCATAAGCCTTGTGGCAAAGTTTATAATATTCCTGCAAGTCCTCCATACTTGTATGGAAAGAATACGCATCTTTCATCGTAAACTCACGCACACGTATAAGACCGCCCCTTGCACGGGGTTCGTCACGGAATTTAGTCTGTATCTGGTAGATCATAAAGGGGAAATCAGTATAGGAATTTGCAATATCCCTTGCAAGATGAACAGCCGCTTCCTCGTGTGTCATACCGAGCACCATCTTGTTTTTGCTTCTGTCCTCAAATCTTGCCATCTCGCTGCCGATAGAGGTGTATCTGCCCGATTCTTCCCAAAGTGATGCAGGCATAACAACGGGGAACATGACCTCCTGACCGCCTATCTTATCCATCTCGTCGCGGATGATGGCTTCTATCTTCTGCATGATGCGCTTGCCGGGGGTGTAAAGTGAGTAAATGCCGTTTGACATATATCTCATATAGCCGCCGCGCACCATAAGAGCATGGCTTGCGATAGTACAGTCCTTCGGTGCTTCCTTAAATCTTTCGCCTAAAATGTTTCTGACCTTCATTTGTTGATAACTCCTTCTGTGCCGTTATTTAACGAATCATTGATACAGGAAACCAAAAATTGTTTTGCTTTTTGAATTGATCAGTGATTCTTAACAGCAATTTTATTGTAAATTTCTATATATCTGCGTGCGCTGTCGTCCCAGGAAAATCTTGTGGTTATGGCATTATGCACCATCCGGTCCCACTTGCCCTTGTCGTTGTAGGCATCAAGCGCTTTGTTTATTGCCCACATAAGACCGCCGCAGTCATAGTCCTTGAACAGGAAACCGTTTTCGTCATCCCTTATGGTATCCACAAGACCGCCCGTCATTCTTGCAACAGGCACTGTGCCGTAACTCATTGCAAAAAGCTGACCGAGACCGCAGGGTTCAAACAGGCTTGGCATGATAAACATATCACTGCCTGCATATATCTGCTGTGCAAGCTCGTCATTGAAAAGGATATTCGAGCTTACCTTGTCGGGATATCTGAACGCGAGATCCTTGAAAATATTTTCGTAATGATAATCGCCCGTACCAAGCACAATAAGCTGAACATTTTTCTGCAAAAGCTCATTTGCCGCCTGAAGCACGAGGTTGATGCCCTTCTGGTCAACAAGGCGCGAAATAATGGAAAACACGGGTATATCCGCATTCACGGGCAGACCGAGCTGTCCCTGGAGAGCAAGCTTGTTCTCACGCTTGCCGGACATATTTTCGGCGCTGAAATTTGCGGCTATCTTCTTGCTTGTTGCGGGGTCGTTGAGTTCATAGTCGATGCCGTTTACAATGCCGTAAAGGTCATTGCTGCGCGAACGCAGCACGCCGTCAAGACCGTAGCCGTATTCGCTCGTTTGTATCTCCTTTGCGTAGGTCTCGCTGACGGTGTTTATCGCATCCGAATATACAAGACCCGCTTTCATATAATTGACCATATTGTAGAATTCAAGCTTGTCACCCACAAAGTAACCGTCGTTGAGTTCCATCATGGTGAGGGTATCGCGTGTAAACATACCCTGATACTGCAAATTATGCACGGTAAACAGGGTCTTTATATTTGCAAAATACTTTATCTTGCTGTAAACGTCTTTTACATATACGCATACGGGACCCGTCTGCCAGTCGTTGCAGTGGATGATATCGGGCACAAAATCAATGTAGTCCAGAAACTCCACAGCTGCCTTTGAGAAAAAGGCGAAGCGCTCATTATCGTCACCGTAGCCGTAATATCCGCCCCTGCCGAAATAAAAATCGTTGCCTATCATATAAGTGGGTGCAGAGGCATTTTCTATCTTGTACACATCCGCCTTTTGAGTGCGCCAGTCAAGCGTAACATCAAAGCTTGTGAGATATTCGCAGGATGTGAGATACTCGTCCTTGATGGTGCGGTATTTAGGAAAAACCACCCTTGCATCCACGCCCGCTTTGCACAGTGCCGCGGGCAGAGAGCCTGTAACATCGCCCAGACCGCCGCTTTTGGCGTAAGGCGAAACTTCCGTTGCAACTATCAAAACTTTAAGTGCCATAAACAAAACCCCTCTCTGCCATGTGGTATCACCGCCTTTTTTCAAAGTCCCCCAACGATTTTGCGGCGGCAAGACCGACATATCAAAAATTTTTAAAAAAAACTGTTTATTTTTTTTAAATTTATATTATAATTATACTATAAACTTTTATTTATATCAATAACAAAAAATCAAAAAAGGAGAAATTTTTAAAAAAATGGGTGAAATAAAATCACGTTCCGAGATACGGGACGAATACAAATGGAGTATTTGCGACCTTTTTGCAAGTGATGAAAAATGGGAGGAAAGCTATAGGACATATTCCGAAAAATTGAATGAACTCTCCTCTTTTGACCCCTTGAGCGTCGAAAATCTTGCAGACTGTCTCAAACTGCGTGACGAACTTGCAAAAAACATCGAGCAGATATATGTTTACGCCAACCTCAGATCAAACGAGGACAGCACAAACACGAAGTATCAGGCATATACCGACAGGACGGATGCGCTTGCCGCAAAATTTGACGGCGCCTGTGCCTTTATCGAGCCGGGCATACTCGCACTTGACGAAAAGGCGCTTAAAGAGGCATTAAAAAGCGACAGACTCAAAATTTACGAGCACCATATAAACGACATACTCCGCAGCCGCGAACATATACTCGACAGCGCCGCAGAAAAAATGATGGCGGATTTCTATGAGGTCTGCGCCGCACCCGATGCCATTTTCGGTATGCTCAACGAAGCCGACCTGACATTTGAGCCCGCAAAGGACAGTGAGGGCAAGGAACACGAGCTTACACACGGCACTTTTATAGGTCTTTTGCAGTCGGATGACAGAGAGCTGCGCAAAAACGCATTCAAAAGCCTTTATTCGTCTTATTACAGGCTTAAAAACACTATTGCGGCGGTATACAGCGCGTCCGTGAAAAAAGATGTTATCACCGCAAGACTGCGCCGCTACCCTACCGCTCTCGATGCCGCACTTTCGGCATACAACATCCCGAAAAACGTATATACTGAGCTTATAGAGACAGTCAGAAAGCATCTGCCGCTTATGCACAGATATGTCAGCCTGCGCAAAAAGCTGCTTGGTGTGGATAAGCTTTATATGTACGACCTATACACACCGATAGTGAAGAATATAAAAGACCATATCGAATACGACGAAGCAAAAGAACAGGTATTGCAGGCGGTAAAACCAATGGGCGAGGAATATGTGAAAACGCTTGAAAGTGCGCTCAACGCCGAAAAATGGGTCGATATATACGAAAACAAGGGCAAGCGCAGCGGTGCATATTCGTGGGGTGCATACGGCTGTCATCCCTTTGTCAGCCTTAATTTCAACTACAATCTCGACTCAATGTTCACGCTTGCGCACGAGATGGGACATGCCATGCACAGTAATTACACCTGGGCAGAACAGCCCGTTGTATACGGCGATTACACCATTTTTGTTGCGGAGGTGGCTTCTACCGTGAACGAAGCCCTGCTTATGGAGCACCTGCTTGCAACGACCGAGGACTGCGAGAGGAAGAAATACCTTTTAAATCACTTTATGGAGCAGTTCCGCGGCACGCTTTTCCGTCAGACGATGTTTGCCGAATTTGAGCTGAAAACACACGAAATGGTCGAACAGGGCATACCGCTCACCTTTGATACGCTCTGTGAGGTCTATATGCAGCTCAACCGCGACTACTACGGCGATGATATAGAACTGAATGAGGAAATAGCCTGGGAATGGGCAAGGATACCGCATTTCTACAACGATTTTTACGTATATCAGTATGCAACGGGCTACAGTGCCGCTATTGCACTGTCACAGCGTATTTTAAAGGAAAACGGTGCAGAGGATTATATCGGTTTCCTGAAAGGCGGATGCAGCAAGTATTCAATAGACCTGCTTAAAGGCGCAGGCGTGGATATGAGTACACCGAGACCCGTTGAAAACGCAATGAAAGTTTTTGAAGGAATATTATGCGAAATGGAGAAACTTGTATAATATAGGGGAATTTTAGATCATAAAGGAGAGAACCATCATGCCAAAGAAAAAA
>JAGAHK010000385.1 GCA_017627115.1 Bacillota bacterium
CCTTAGCCATTTTTTAAGTTTCCTCCTTAAAATAAAGTGTTTAAATAAATGTTTTCTTTGCGTATAGTTTTCATTGTCCGTCTGTTAAACGAACAATGATGTCACTATACTCATTATATACAATTTTTCCATATAATGCAAGAAAAATTTTATGAAATTGATAAAAAACTGAAATATTTTTTTAATTTATTAAATATTGTTAAATCAGTTAGAAGCTCTGCCCGAAGCAACCTTTTCCTGGATAGACTTGGGAACAGCCTCGTAATGATGAACTTCCATGTTGTATACACCACGGCCCTGTGTTGAAGAACGAAGGTCTGTGGAGTAACCGAACATTTCAGCAAGGGGTACATAAGCGTGAACTACCTTTGCACCGTTCTGATCGTCCATACCCTCGATACGGCCACGACGTGAGCTTACATCGCCCATAACGTCACCCATATATTCCTCGGGGATAGTGATGTCAACTTTCATGATAGGTTCAAGAAGCTGAGGATCGGACTTTCTCATAGCATCCTTGAATGCCATTGAGCCTGCGATCTTGAATGCCATTTCCGAAGAGTCGACTTCATGGTAAGAACCATCGTAAACAACAGCTCTCAGACCAACAACGGGATAGCCTGCGATAACACCCGACTGCATAGCTTCCTTGATACCTGCTTCAACAGCGGGGATGTATTCCTTGGGAATAGCACCGCCGACAACCTCGTTAACGAACTCGAAGTTGTTTTCTGCATTGCTGTCAAGCTTCTCAAAGCGTACTTTACAGTGACCGTACTGACCTTTACCACCCGACTGACGAGCATATTTGCTTTCAACATCTACGCTGTCCTTGCCGAATGCTTCACGGTAAGCAACCTGAGGTGCACCGACATTAGCTTCGACCTTGAACTCTCTTAACAGACGGTCAACAATGATCTCAAGGTGAAGCTCACCCATACCTGCAATGATAGTATCGCCTGTTTCCTGGTTTGTATACGTCTTGAATGTAGGATCTTCCTCTGCAAGTTTTGCAAGAGCGATACCCATCTTGTCGCGGCCTGCCTTTGTTTTGGGCTCGATAGCAACAGAGATAACGGGATCGGGGAAGTTCATTGATTCAAGGATAACTTCGTGGTTTTCATCACAAAGTGTATCACCTGTTGTAGTTATTTTAAGACCAACGGCAGCAGCGATGTCGCCTGCGTAAACCTTGTCGATCTCTTCACGCTTGTTGGCGTGCATCTGAAGGATACGACCGATACGTTCCTTCTTGCCCTTTACGGAGTTATATACATATGAACCCGATTCGAGCACACCCGAGTAAACACGGAAGAAAGCAAGCTTACCAACGAAGGGATCGTTCATGATTTTGAACGCAAGAGCTGCGAAAGGCTCTTCGTCGGAAGAATGTTTCTCGATCTCTGTTTCCTCATCACCGGGGATATGACCCTTGATAGCGGGGATATCCGTAGGTGCGGGCATATATTCAAGTATACCGTCAAGGAGCTTCTGAACACCCTTGTTTCTGTAAGCCGAACCGCAGAATACGGGAACAGCCTCGCAAGCTATACAAGCCTTACGAAGAGCAGCCTTCATTTCGGGGATCTCAAGATCGCCGTTTTCAAGGTACTTGTCCATAAGTTCTTCATCGGTCTCTGCAATGCTTTCAAGCATCATTTCACGATACTCGTTAGCCTTGTCTACCATATCGGCAGGGATATCTTCGATAGAAATATCCGTACCCTGCTTATCGTTATAGATGTAAGCCTTCATCTCCATAAGGTCGATGATACCTACGAACTGATCCTCTGCACCGATAGGGAGCTGAACGGGAACAGCATTTGCATTAAGGCGATCCTTTATCATATCAACAACATGATAGAAGTCTGCGCCCATGATGTCCATCTTGTTAACGAAAGCCATACGGGGTACATTGTATTTGTCAGCCTGACGCCAAACGGTCTCTGACTGGGGCTCAACGCCGCCCTTTGCACAGAATACACCAACGGAGCCGTCAAGTACACGAAGTGAACGCTCAACCTCAACGGTAAAGTCAACGTGACCCGGTGTATCAATGATATTTATGCGGTGCATAGGAGCGTCGCCAATGTGCCACTGTGTTGTTGTAGCAGCGGATGTGATCGTGATACCTCTTTCCTGCTCCTGTTCCATCCAGTCCATCTGAGCAGTACCTTCGTGTGTATCACCGATCTTATATGTCTTGCCTGTGTAGAAAAGAATACGCTCTGTAAGAGTTGTCTTACCTGCATCGATATGCGCCATGATACCGATATTACGTGTTCTTTCCAACGGGAAAGCTCTGTCTGACATGCTTTTCTCCTCCTATTACCACTTGTAATGCGAGAATGCCTTGTTGGCTTCTGCCATCTTGTGTGTTTCGTCCTTCTTCTTTACAGCGCCGCCTGCGTTGTTGATAGCATCAAGAAGTTCGCCTGCAAGACGATCTTCCATTGTCTTTTCGCTGCGCTTTCTGCTGTAAATAGTAAGCCATCTTAAGCCTAAAGCCTGACGTCTTTCGGGCTTGATCTCGATAGGTACCTGGTAAGTTGCACCACCTACACGGCGAGCCTTAACCTCAAGCACGGGCATAATGTTGTTTAATGCCTGCTCGAATGCTTCAACAGCGGGTGTACCTGTCTTTTCTTCTACTTTGGCGAATGCACCGTAAACGATCTTCTGTGCAACGCCTTTCTTACCGTCAAGCATTATAGAATTTATAAGTTTTGTAACTGTTTTGTTATTATATAATGGATCCGGCAGTACTTCTCTTTTTGAAACATGACCTTTTCTTGGCACGATTCTTCCCTCCTTAATCATAATCTTATTAATTCAACGGTACTTGGGATGTGCTTTTGCACACTCCCTGTTCATGCCCCGGTACTTGCAATAAACAGATTTAATAAGTACAAAGGCATAGAATGGTCTTTATGACCGAGCCAAGAAATAATTGCGGTTTTCTTACCTTAATTATTTCTTATTTCTTCTTAGCACGCTTTGCGCCGTACTTGGAACGAGCCTGCTTTCTGTCGGCAACACCTGCTGTATCAAGTGTACCTCTGATGATGTGGTAA
>JAGAHK010000386.1 GCA_017627115.1 Bacillota bacterium
ATCTGTATATAGTAGTCAACGGGTATCGCGCTTGCGATGCCTGTCGGTACAAGCTTTGTGGAGTGGGGCGGTATTATCATATATTCCTCGTCAAAACAGGGATATATGTCAACACCTGCATTCCAGACTTCTCTGTTTGGTATTTTCGCATCGGGTCTCACCTTTGCAAAATATATCTTTTCTTCCATAATAAAACTTCCCGAATATAATTTTCTGATAGTATTTTTATATCTCAATCGTCGTATAAAACGGCTTCGCCGCTTTCAAGCGATCTTTGCACATCAATAACACGCTGGTTTGACGAACCGCGCCAATGCAGCTGTACATCCCTTAATTCTTTTTCATATCTGCCGTCAATGAGTACATCGGTGTACTTCATAACTTCAAGGTCTTTAACATCTTCCCATTTGTAGCCTGTGTACATCCAAAGGTCTTTTTTCGGAAATCTTTGCTTGAATTTTTTTGCAAGCCTTGTTATCTCGTCCCTGTTTTTATGGTGAAGAGGGTCACCGCCCGAAAAGGTGATGCCCTCTGTATAGCCCTTTGCAGCTTCCTGAAAAAGCTCTGTTTCCGCGGCCTCATCAAAAAGCAGACCGCCGTTTATATCCCAGGTCATAGGGTTTTGACATTCATCGCAGTGGTGTTCACAGCCGCTTACCCAAAGGACGGTTCGCAAACCTTGTCCGTTGAGCATATCGTCATGAGTAATGTTATGATATCTCATCACACTTTCTCCTTGAACTTTTTTATTACATACTTACACGGTCGGCGATCTCTGCCATTTTGGCATCATTGAGCCTTGTGTCGCCGTGTACGCGCGAATAACTCAAATAACCGTTCATACGGTCTATCTTTGTAAGGTTGCGGCTGCCGCACTTGGGACATACATCCATTTCAAGTTCTTCGTGCCCGCAGTTGTCGCAGTATGAAAGACTTAAATTCACACCTTCGTAAAAGCCCATATCCATAGCCCTGTGTATAAGTGAAACAATGGCGTTTTTGTTGTAGTCTATGGGATATTTTACATACTGTATCTTGCCGCCGTTCATAAGATTCCAGAACCTTTTTTCAAGATCCTGCTTCATTATGGGCGAAATGTTCTCCGAAACGTGGCAGTGGAAACTGTTGGAAACATATTCCCTGTCCGACACGTTCTCGACAATGCCGTATTTCTTTCTGAACTGCTTTACCTGCAAACCGCAGAGACTTTCGGCAGGTGTGCCGTAAAGTGCATAAAGTATGCCGTCTTCTTTCTTGTACTGATCGACTTTTTTGTTGATGTATTCCATAACATAAAGCTCAAAACTGCAGTCTTCAACAAGCGATTTGTGGTTGTAAAGCTCCTGAAGCTCGTTGAGTGCGGTTATACCGAAACTTATGGTAGCCGATTTAAGCAGGGGCTTTATTTTATCGCTCGGTTTAAGATGTCCGCCGTAAAAGCCGCCCTCACAGTATGCCATCGGATTGGTCGATGCTTTCATCTCGCCGAGATATTCAATAGTACGCTTATGCAGCGAGCGTATCATTTCAAGGTAATAATCTAAAACTTCATAAAAATCACGGCTCTCGGAACGCGCCTTTGCAAGTATCATCGGAAGATGCAGACTTATTGCGCCCATATTGAATCTGCCGACAGTTATAGCTTTGTCGTTTTCATCCGCAGGTGTCATACCGCCTCTTTCAAACCATAAGGAAAGAAAAGCACGGCAGCCCATGGGGCTGATAACAACACCGTATTTCTGATAAGCTTCGGCAACATAGCTGTCACCGGACAGACTTAACCAGTCCGGGTACATTGTGTGTGCCGAACACTCGACACCTGCTTCAAATACATCATAAAGCGGTTTGCCCTCACCGTGGAGCTCTTCATCATATAAAAATACGATCTTCGGGAAAAGCACGGGCTTTTTGTTGCCTTTTTTGCCCTGACCGTTCTTGTGTACTTCAAGTGCGGTGATAGATGCCATTTTGCCGAATTCACTCTGTGCAAGACCTAAAGTGATGGTAATAAACGGATAATCACCTCTTGAAGAACCAACGGAGTTGAGTTTGTATTCAAGACCCTGAAAACCCTGTTCAAAATCACGTTTAACACGCTTTTTTGCAGTTTCTTCGGCATATTCGATGTCTTTCTCGTCGGGTTTGCCGCCTTTTACGTGTTCAACATAATCAAGCATTTCGCTGCGGTATTTTTCATAGGATTTAATAGCGTAAGGCTCAAGTATCTTGTCTATTTCGGGTACAGTAAAACCGCCGTACTGCTGGCTTGCGGTCGATAATACAACATCGCCTATAACATCAAAAGCAACGGCAAGTGTCTTTGGCTCGTTATACCATAGATTGCCCATTTCAAAACCGCCTTTTAACACGTTAGCCATGTCAAAAAGACAGCAGTTCATCGTATCGCGTCTTGCGGACATATCGTGTATATAGATATAGCCGTCCTTGCAAGCCTGTTTTTCGTTTGTCGTTAAAAAGAACTTCTGATAAAGCTCTTTGTTAAGATGATTATAAATAAGGCTTCGTTTTGTTGCCACGAGTGCGGAGTCGGTGTTTGAATTTTCTTTATCCCCTATATACATGACCGACTGCGCTTTCTGATAAACATCATCAAGCATATGCACAAAGTCTTTTTTGTAGTTTCTGTAATCCTTGTAGCTTTTTGCTACCTTGGGCTCAATAGCTTCCAAAGCGGACTCAACAAGGTTGTGCATGGTCTGGATAGGTATTTTCGTCAATCCCTCATTTTCAATGCGTGTTTCTATCCATTCGCACACTCTGTCGTATTCGTCCTGGGTAAATGTATACATAACACGGTTGGCCGATTTGGTTATTGCGGCAATTATTTTGCTGCTGTCATAAAGCTCAAGCGTGTTGTCTTTTTTTATTATGTACCGCTTAACATCGCTGTCCATAAGAATTTCTCTCCTCCTATATTTTGTGTTGTACTTATTTTACAACTCTATATATTGTGTTGTCAACCTTAAAATCATACAATTTTTTGGCTTGAAAACAAAAAAATTTTTTACAGCCGATAAACATCGGATTGTTAAAATTTTATGTAACATAAATGAAATATTTGTAACATTGCGGTAATAAAAGCTTTTGTTTATTATAAATAGGAAGAAAAATATTTCCGCTTGATCAAGCGTTATAAAATGCGCAAATATCTTATAAAATTTTAAATGCGGATTTGTATGAACTTATTATAAATCTATTTGAAATTTATTTGAAATTTATTCTATATTTGTAATAAAATGCTTGCAATAACAAATAAGCTGTGTTATAATAATAGCAGTTGACGAAGTTTAGGATAGAGTGGGTTATGCCCACTCTACTTTTATGATACGGAAACTTTGGATTTATTGTATTATTGTTTTAATCTATTTATTATAGTAAACGACATTTAAAAATGTCCTTTACTATAACCC
>JAGAHK010000387.1 GCA_017627115.1 Bacillota bacterium
ATTATAAAAAAAATGGTAAACCAATGCCATTAAGAAATTCATCAGAAGAAGTGACAAATTGATGCAAAAAACTAACAAAAAAGTCATACAGGGGACAGTTTTGTGTATGAGTCACAGCAAAGCCTCCCCTGTATGACATCCCTTAAAATTTCAGGCTCGTTTTTAAGGCAGGTGTAATGTCAAGATCCTTATTCAAAAATCCTCTTGCTCTTGCACCCATAACAAAACCCATTACATCATTTTGGGGCATATTCGGGATAATTGCAGGGAAAAGCGCAAATTTAGCCTGTCCGTAAATATCCGCAAGAATTTTTGCTTCTTTTACATCGGCCGCGTCAAAGTATTCCGACAGTATATTCCCCCAGATCTCAAGTGAGGTTTTGTATTCAAGCCCAATAAAATGTGGCGAACGTTCGGGAGTAGCCCGTCCGAACACTTCCATTACAAGGCAGGTCGCGCCGAGGTCAAGAAGCGGATGTCCGTAACCCATATCGGCAAGGTCGATAAAAAGAAGCTCGTCATTTTTTTCCGAATACATAACATTTTTAGGGTGAAAATCACCGTGCATTACGGTATTTCGCTCATCAAGACAGTCATAAACCGCCGTAAGCTTATCGGTCTCTTCTTTTGTAAGAAACTTCTCCATACGGCGCACACGCTCTTTGAACAAGGCGCGTACATCAACAAACTTATTTGTATCAACTTCTATCTTGTGGAGTTCCTTTAGCAAGCGCCCCATTCTTCTGCCCATTTCGGCTGCACGATCGGGATTTTCCCTTATAAATGCGGAAAGCGTTTTCGCACGCAGCATCTCATAGACCGCGCCGTAGCTTTCGCCCACCTTTACAACATCAAAAGATATGGCGGTAGGTACGCCCGCAACAAACGCATTTTTTGCAATACGCTTTTCCTCCTGTACAACTTCAAGCGGCACACCGGGCGCAAAAACCTTGATTATCGTCTCATCATCAAGCCGATACACTTTTCCGACAGCACCCTCGCCTATAACTTCACAGCCTGCCACCGAAAGCTCACGCATTTTCTTTTCCTGTTCTTTTTCCATATACGATACCTCCTGTCGATCTTTCCAAAACCGTATTTTATAGTAAGCGAATTAAATAATCGGACTTAAGCTTGCTTAAGGCGGATTATTTATGAGCCCCATCCTATAGTGAACGTCCAAATATTTTTGACGTTCACTATAACTTCCGTCGGTCAGATATTATCTGTATATAAAGTATATCAGAAAAAACACTTCATTTCCATAGGTAAAAAAAATTTTTTTGCGCAGAAGCAGGGGCGAAGGTGCATTACCGCTTGAAATAGTGCAGAAAAGCTCAAACGCAAAAAAGAGTGAGCCCGATTCAGACTCACTCTTTTGTATTATCAGCTTTTATCAGCCTTTTATCAGCCTTTCATAGCCTTTTCAACTTCTGCTGCGAAGTCTTCGTTCTTCTTCTCGATACCCTCGCCTGTTTCAAAGCGAACAAATCTTGCTATGGAAACATTAGCGCCGATCTCTTTTGCAACCTTTGCAACGTACTGACCAACAGTCTCCTTATCCTCTGCCTTAACATATTCCTGATCTACAAGGCAGATTTCCTTTAATTCCTTGCTTAACTTACCTTCGATCATCTTTGCAATGATGTTTTCGGGCTTGCTTGCATTCTTAGGATCGTTCTTTGCAGCTTCGATAAGAATTTCCTTTTCCTTTGCAAGGTATTCTTCGGAAATTTCTTCACGGCATACATACTTGGGGCTCATAGCAGCGATCTGCATAGCTACGTTCTTGCCTGCTTCAAGAAGAGCATCATCCTGCTTGTCTGTAGCAAACTCAACGATAACAGCAACCTTGCCGCCTGCGTGGAGATAAGATA
>JAGAHK010000388.1 GCA_017627115.1 Bacillota bacterium
AAGCGAATTAAATAATTGGACTTAAGCTCGCTTGAGTACAATTATTTATGAGCCCCATCATATCGTGAACGTCCAAATATTTTTGACGTTCACGATAATGGATATGGGTCGTCTTATTTTTATAAAACTATATATTCCTATCTATCGCTGATATGTTGCTTCCGTAAACTCCTCCACCGCAAAAGTGTGTTGCCTGCAAAAAAAAACGCCCGCCCAAAATAGCGGGCAGGCGCATTTTTATCAATAGTTTTCCGCATTTATCTCAAAATATGCTTTGGGGTGTGCGCATACGGGGCATACATCGGGCGCATTCGTGCCGACAACTATATGTCCGCAGTTGCGGCATTCCCATACCTTTACTTCGCTTTTTGCGAATACTTCCTGTGCTTCTACATTACGCAGCAGTGCGCGGTAGCGTTCTTCGTGGTGCTTTTCAATAGCGCCTACCATACGGAATTTTGCGGCGAGTTCGGGGAAACCCTCTTCCTCGGCTGTCTTTGCAAAACCCTCGTACATATCCGTCCATTCGTAGTTTTCGCCGTCGGCAGCGGCAGCAAGGTTCTGTGCGGTATCGCCGATACCGTTAAGCTCCTTGAACCACATTTTGGCGTGCTCTTTTTCGTTGTCGGCGGTCTTTAAAAACAGTGCGGCTATCTGCTCAAAGCCCTCTTTTTTTGCCTTTGATGCAAAATAGGTATACTTGTTTCTTGCCTCGGACTCGCCCGAAAATGCCGCTCTTAAGTTCTGCTCGGTTTTCGTGCCTGCGTACTTGTTTGCTTTTTCCATAATTTATTCCTCCTTTAAAAAATTAACATAAATTATTTTTCGTTGTTTACAGCCGTGTTATACTATAAAATTCACGAAATCGTTGATTTCGCATCGTTAAACGGGGTCGAGCTTTATTCTCTCACCCGTTAACATTTTACCATAAATAAGCAAGTTTTACAACGAAATTGTTGCATAAAAACTTTTTTTGTGCTTTATGTTAGTTTTTTCAGTTTTTCCATACAAGTGCGTTTTTGCTCCGAGGATGAATGGAGGTATACCCTCATTGTTATGTTTGCGCCCGAGTGTCCGAGTATCTCGCTTAAAGTTTTTATGTCGAAGTTAAGGCGCAGGCAGTTCGTTGCAAAGGCATGGCGCAGCGAATGAAATTTTACATCGGGCAGTCCGAGACCGTCAAGCAGTTTTTTAAAACAATATGTCAGTCTGCGCGGTTCTATCGGCGTTTCGCTGCCCGAAAGCAGAAAACAGTTTTCGCCGCGGCGGTGTGTTTCGGCGGCTTTCAGCAGAAAACGCGGCAGCGGTATGACCCTTGCGGAAGTTTTTGTTTTGGGCGGATCGGTGACAAGTGCAGTCTTTGCGCAGCTGCCGTTTTCGGACACTGCTATTCTTTGCAGGGTCGTTGTGATCTTCATTTCGCCGCTTTTGCCGTCTATATCAGACCATTTCAGGGCGCAAAGCTCGCCTATGCGCAGCCCCGTGAACATTGCAAGCAATATGCCGAAAGAAATATCATCCTCCTGTTTTGCAAGGTAGGAGCGCAGACAGCTTTGCTCATCTTCGGTCAGCAGTTTCGGCTCGCTTGTGCGCTGCGGAGGCAGTTTGAATTTTTTTATGTTGTTTTTGTAGCCGTAGATATCGGCGGCACGTTCTGCGGCGGATTTTATTATCATCACCATAGTGCCGATATATCGGTATGACAGCCCCTCGGCGTATTTTTGACGCACAAAGGCGCTTATCATGGGCAGATCCACCTCCGAATAGAAAACACTGCCGAAATAAGGCTTTATATGTCCGCGTATGCGCATACGGTATGAGGCTATGCTGCTTTGCTTGATATAGAGGCATTTTTCGGCATACCACTGTTCAACTGCGGTCATAAACAGTATATCCGTATGTTCGTCCACACCCATCGAACGGCGCAGCGCATACTGCTTATCAAGCGCTTCTTTGTAGCTTTTGCCGTAGACCGAGCGATATTTGGTGTTGCGCTTGTAGTAAACACGCGCCTCCCAACGGCCGTCTTTTCTTTTGTAAATGTTTCTTCCTTTTCTTGGCATTTTTACCACTCCTTTGTTTTTATAGCCTGTTTAAAGGCTTGTTTATAGTATAACAACATATCAGGCTGCTTCCGAAAAATCATTGACACAATTTTTTAGTTACTTATGAAAATTAGTACTTGACAAAACAAAGTAGTTGTTGTAACATAATACTATAAAATATATAGGAGGTATCGGATGAACGCACAATTTAAAAAAGGCATACTTGAACTTGTTGTTCTGATTTCTGTGACAAGCCGCGATATGTACGGCTATGAGCTGGTTTCCGAGGTCTCGAAAGTGATAGACGTTAACGAGGGTACTATATATCCTCTGCTTAAAAGGCTGACAAACGAGCATTATTTTGAAACATATTTAAAAGAGTCCACCGAGGGGCCGCCCCGCAAATACTATCATCTGACAGCAGCGGGCAAGGTCTACACGGAAAATCTGAAAAACGAGTGGGAAGAGTTTTATTCAAGTGTTGAAAAATTTATAAAGGAGAGTGAACTGAAATGACGAGGACGGAATTTGTCAAATATCTCGATAAACGGCTGGCTGTGCTCAACGAAAATGAGCGTGAGGACATCAAGCAGGAACTTATGCAGCATATTGATATAAAAATACAAGACGGTATGACCGAGGAAGAAGCCATAGAGAGTTTCGGCGATATACACGCACTTGTGGACGAAATGCTCGGTGCTTACAATATCGACCCGAATTACGGCGAAAAGCCAAAGTCGGAGTTCAAGCAAAAGGCGAAGGAAGTGCTTAATTCGGATTTTGCGAAGAATGTCAGCGAAAAAGCAAATGACGGGCTTAACAAGGTGCATACTTTTGTGCAGAGCAGCACGCCTGCCGAAGTATTGCTGGCAGTGATAAAGGTAGTTGCGGCGTTCCTGCTTGCTTTTATCGTGTTCGGCATAGGCTATTTTGTGACGGATGCCGCCGCAAGGATAGTTCATGCGATCTTGCCGTCGAGGCTTTGGTTTGATGATATAGTTGCAAACGGTCTGCGCATATTGTATGTGCTGTTTTTTGCGGTCGTGGCAATTACGGTCATCGGCAGTATGCTCGGTAAACAGGCGGAGAACATAACCGCTGCCGCAAAAGCCGCAAACCCCGGCAGCAGCGAAAGTACAAGCGCAAAATTTCTCGATATAGCGGTGTTTGTTATCAGGGTGGTGGTGTTCTTTGCGATACTGCCCGTGATGCTCTCGCTGGTGGGTATGTTCGCAGTACAGGGCATATTGCTTGTGACGCTGTTTTCGGGCTATCCCACGCTTGGACTCAATATTCTCTGCTTCGGCATTATTTTATGCACGCTTGCATTTGTTATGCTCGTGCTGAAACTTGTATTTTTGAAAAAGGAGGTCGGCAAAGTTGAAAACTAACGGATTTATGCGTATTTTGGCAATTTTTATAACAGGCCTTGTGCTCTGCGGTGTCGGCGGCGGTGTCTGCATAGCCGAATGGATGCAGCTCAAAGTTGTTCAGGGCGCCGATAACGAGGTGCATTTTGAGCATATTTATCAGCTGCCCGAGGGCGAACCGCTGTATTTTGACCAAAACAGTGATATACTGAAGGTCGATGAAAATGTGAAAGAGGGCGAACTTGTATTCGGTGCGACCTATTCCGAAAACTATGATTTTGAGTTTAAGCCCGTTGAACGCTGCAAACTTGCGGAATTCGACAAATACGGCAAGCATAAGGAGTGGACGGTGAAAGGCCTTGAAATGCCCGATTGGACACGCAAAGCGGATGCACCCGATGATCTTGACTATTTAAAGCAGGCTGTTTCACGCCTTAAAAACAAAGAGGTCTATGTGCATATCGACTCCGTGCCTGCTTTTGAGGTGAAGATCAACCCCAAAGACCGTGAAAGAGTAGTCTGCGTATGGGATCACGAAAACCTTGAACTTGCAGACATAGACAGCGTTATCGAGGACAGAAACGAATACGAGTACGACAGAAAAAATGACCGCGATGACGATGATGAATATTATGACGATGACGATTGGGAAGACTATCTTGATGATATGGAAGACCGAGAGGAAGAATGGGAGGACGAGATGGAAGATCGTTATGAGGATATTGAGGATATTGACGATTTTGACTGATCGCTGACCGAATGAGGACATAAAAAACAAAAAAGTTTTTACAATGCAAAACAAAGCCTCGACACACCGCTTAAAAAGTTATACAATAATAGGGTGATATTATGGACAAATAATGCACATTATGAAATATAACAGGAGGTGTCAGGGCTTGGGTATTCTTAAATTATTGCTCATAGTCGGTTTTGCCTCTTTATGTTTTTTTATTATCGGCTTTATATTGGGTCAGATATGGCGCAAAAAGACCGCAGAGGGCACTATAGGTTCTGCGGAGCGTGAAGCCGAAAACATCAAATTGGAAGCGAAAAAGGCCGCAGAAGAAATAAAGCGTGCCGCTGATGCCGAAAAGAAGGAAATACTCTTATCGGCACAGGA
>JAGAHK010000389.1 GCA_017627115.1 Bacillota bacterium
GTGCTTGCAAGCTTCTATCAGGCCGCAGACGATTATTATCAGAGGTTTGAGATAGCAAGCTTTGTGCGGCTGATACGCTATGCAGCAGGCTTTTTTGCCTTTTCGCTGCCTGCCCTTTATGTTGCCGTCACACTTTATGCTCCTTCAATGCTGCCTCTCGACCTTATGCTGCATCTGGCACAGGCGCGCATGGGTGTGCCCGTTTCTACCATGACCGAAGTGATAGGTATGGAACTCTCGTTCGAGGCTCTGCGTGAGGCAGGGATAAGGCTGCCCGCACCTGTTGGCGGCACACTTGGCATAGTAGGCGGCATCATAATCGGACAGGCCGCTGTAGATGCGGGTCTTGTCAGCCCCATGGTCGTTATAGCTGCTGCATTCACGGGCATATGCAGCTTTGTTATGCCTACACAGGCGCTTGCCTCGGCATACAGGCTGATAAAATATATAATGATAGTTTTAAGCGCCTTTTTCGGCATTTACGGTTTTATGCTCGGGCTTTTGTGTATTCTTGTGCATATGGCATCGATCGAAAGCTTCGGCATGCCCTACCTCTACCCCTTTGTCGGTGAAAAAAATATACTAAAGCGGTTCAAAGACAGTATCCTGCGCCTGCCTTTGGCTTTTCAGCAGCAAAAACCGCCCGTATTCGGAGATGATAAAAAATGAGAGAACTTGATTCGCCGCAGTTTCGCGGCATAATGATACTTAATTTTCTTTGTGTCGGTCTTTTGTGTATACCGCGGCTAATGGTATCGCAGACCGACCCACTGCCTGCCTGTGCACTTGCATTTACACTGGCTTTGTGCTGTGCCTTTCTTACGGGAAGGACACGCATCAAAAGCGGTATCCTTATGTTTATGCTTTTTATAAAACTGCTTATTGAAGGCGGTATGATACTGCGCATTTTTGAGGAATTTATCTCGACCGTGCTGCTGCCTTCTTCGGCAAACTACATTATCGGCGGCATACTTATACTTTGCATAGCTATAGGCATAAGCGGCGGAATAAAGCCGTCTGCCCGCGCCGCACGGCTGATAATGCCGCTTGTTTTTGTCATATTTACCCTGTGTATCCTGCTTTCATCGGTCAAGACCGATTTTTCAGGCTTATTATCGCCGACCTTGCCCGATACCGCATCTATATTCGAGACCGCTTATATATCGGCAATGATGTTTTTCCCTATGGAACTTGCTTTTTTCACAAGAAAAAACCATGCTAAAGACAGTATTATATCCGTTATTGCCGCAGGCAGCCTTGTTTTTGCCGCTTCGGCGATATGGCAGGCACGGTTCAACTACCCCACTGCTTTTCCCGTGCTTGATCTGACTTACAGCGGCGGTCTTTCGGCGGCATTTATGCGTGCAGAAGAGGGTGCATTGGTTTGTATTACAACTGCCGCAGTGTATTTCACTGTCGAGACTTTTGTTTGCTCTGCCGCATTCTGCACAGGCAGACCAAAGGGATATATGCCCGTACTTTGCGGCATAGCCGTATTTATTTTAAGCCTTATCCCCCTGTCATTGGAGAACGCAAAAAGCGTGCTTTATATCACCGCAATAACAGGTGACGGGCTGTTTATGCTGATAGTGCCTGTTATAAAACTTCTGTTGGACGAATACAAAAAAAGTGTTTCCGCATCACGGAATACGCGCAGGGAGAAATTGACATGAGACAGTTTTTCAAAACCCTATCCTTATTATCCGCAGCACTGCTTTTAAGCGCCTGTTCGGGCATTGAACCCGAGGAAAGAGAATATGCACTCGGTATGCTTATAGGCGGCGAAAATGTCAGCATTGCCGCCGCCGAGCTTTCGGGTGAAGCCGAGGGCAGACCCTCCTGCACATTTCTTGAGGGCAGCGGTAAAACGCTTGCACAGGCAGTATCAAAAATTTCCGCCGACACGGGCGGCGCACTTTATACGGGACAGCTTATGCTTTGTGTTATCGAAAAAGATACTCTTGACAAGAAGTCCCTTTCCGAACTGATAAGCCTGTTCTGTACCGATGATGACCTCAGCCGCGGCGCTGCGGTGGCTGTGACAGACGATATAGAAGTTCTTAAAACCGCCGACAAGGAGGGCAAGGATATAACGCGGTATATGCGTGAATACTGCAAAAGCAGCACAAAAACAGGTAAAGGTCTGACCCTCGACTGTGACAGCCTTATACACACCCTTATTTCAACAGACGGCGATGCGCTTATACCGTATCTAGAATGTAAAAACGGCGAACTGCGCATAAACGGCGCGACAGCGCTGAATAATTGGCAGTATGCCGAAACTGTGGATATGCAGGCCGCAGAAGCTGCACTGTGGCTGATACACGGCAGAAAAAACAGTATAGTGATAAACAGTGGCGGCAATATAATAGAGTTTGATAAAGTGAGTGTTTCAAAAAAAATATCGGACGGTATTGAATATAAAATAAAAACACGGGCAAGACTGTTACAAAGCGGCAGCGAGCTTGATACGGAGAAAGCCGAGAAAGAGCTTGCCGCAAAAATACTCTCCGCCGCCCAAAGACTGTATGCACAGGGTTGCGACTACAGTGAAGCGGCAGAATTTTACCGCCTTAAAACACAAAGAAAGGCAGAGGCAAAAGATATATCGCATAAAATAACGCTGAAAACCACATGGAAAGGGATGTAACGATGAAAAAACTGATGATACTGCTTACAATACTGCTTTTTACCTCCGCATCTGCGCTTTATGCGCGCAGCACATGCGAAAGTATAGCCGAAAACGTGATAAGACTGCACATACTTGCAAACAGTGATTCTCCTGCCGATCAGGAGCTGAAAATAAAAATCCGTGACAGACTGCTTGAAAAATACCGCAAGGAGCTTTCGTCAAATGAGGATATTGAAAAAACACGCGCACTTATATACGAAAATCTGGGCAATATCAAAAAGACCGCCGAAGCGGCGGCAATGGAATACGGCTTCGATTACACCGTAAATGTCTACCTTGCAAAGGACTTTTTCCCGACAAAAAAATACGCGGATGTCACTCTGCCCGCAGGCAAATATGAAGCCCTGCGTGTAGAGATAGGCAAAGCGGACGGTAAAAATTGGTGGTGTGTGATGTTTCCTCCGCTGTGCTATGCCGATACCGATGACAGCGAAGCCGCAGCAAAAAGCAGAGAAAGGCTTGAACAGCTTTTAAGCGGCGACTGCTATTGTCTGATAACCAAAAACACACCCGATGTAAAGGTGAAATTAAAAATTATCGAACTTTGGAGTACGGTCAAAGAGAAATTATGATATTTTTATAAAAAAAAATCGGTTCTCTACGGACATGACCATAATAACAGCAAAAAGCCGCAGGCAA
>JAGAHK010000390.1 GCA_017627115.1 Bacillota bacterium
ATTGACATCACAAAAAACTATATTTGACATAGGTTGAAATTTAATGTATAATATTTATATACTATCGCGGATGATAAATTATGGGAGGTACTTTATGGAAATACTTGACAGATATATCAACGAACTGCTTGAAAAAAGCACGCCGCAGGCGCCTATCTGGAATATTGAGAAGATACGCAGCGGCAAGCCGTCAAAATGGAATTACATAGACGGCTGTATGATAAAGGCTATACTTGAGCTTTACAATATCAGCAAAGAGGAGCGTTATCTTAAATTTGCCGATGATTTCATCGACTACTTTGTACGCGATGACGGCAGCATCGACTCCTATGACCCCAAAGAGTTCAATATCGACAATGTAAATGCGGGCAAAACTCTGTTTGAGCTGTACAAGCTTACGGGCAAGGAAAAATACCGCAAGGCTATCGACACTATCTATTCGCAGGTAAAGGAACAGCCGCGCACGAAAGAGGGCAACTTCTGGCACAAGGCGATTTACCCGAATCAGGTATGGCTTGACGGTATGTATATGGGTCAGCCTTTCTATATGCAGTATGAAGTGGAATACAACAACTGCAAAAACTGTATGGACAGCTTTAACCAGTTTATGAATGTTCACAGGATAATGCGTGATCCCAAAACGGGGCTTTACTATCACGGCTATGATTCGTCAAAAACTATCTTCTGGGCAGACAAGGAAACGGGTCTTTCAAAGAACTTCTGGTTAAGGGCTTTGGGCTGGTTTGCTATGGCGCTTATCGACACTATCGACATTATGCCCGAGCATATGTCGGAGCAGAAAAAGGTGCTTGCCGATATTTATAAGGATTTTATTGATTCCATGCTTAAATTCCAGGACGAGAGCGGTATGTGGTATCAGGTGGTAAATATGGGCGACCGCCCCGAGAACTACCTCGAAGCAAGCGGCAGCGCTATTTTTGCTTATGCTATTATGAAGAGCACACGTATCGGCATACTTGATGAAAGCTACTATAAATACGGTGAAAAGGCACTTAACGGTATATGCGAGAAGTATATATCCGAAAAGAACGGTGAGCTTCAGATGGACGGCATCTGCCTTGTTGCAGGTCTCGGTCCCGAGAATAATCCGCGCCGTGACGGTACCTTTGAATACTATATGAGCGAGCCTGTGGTACAAAACGATGCAAAGGGTGTTGCGCCGCTTGTGCTGGCTTATATCGAAACTTTATACAAAAATAAAAAATAATAATACGGGGCTGAACTATCAGCCCCATATTTATATTTTTAGTGGGAGTAATTATGAAAAAGGCAAAATCATCTGCGGCTGTAAAATGGATATACGGCTATACAAAAAAACAGCTTTGGTGGGTCGTTTTGCTTGCGTTTATCACAGGCGCGATATCGCTTGGCTATATTTTGCTTGCTCTTTGTTCAAAGCGTGTGCTCGATATCGTCACGGGTGATGCGCAGGGCAGTTTTTTGCTTGCGTGTCTTGCCATTTTTGCCGTTATTGCGGCGCAGGGCTCGCTGAATATCCTTTACAGCAATATCATCATACGTGCATATAACAAAATAGATATGCGTATGAAGCAGGGGCTTTTCGACAGTCTGCTCAATAAAAAACAAATGCAGATAAGCGAATATCACTCGGGTGAGATACTCAACCGCTTTACAAACGATATAACCCTTGTCGGTGAAGCCGTTGTCAGTATCATACCAAGTGCCATTGCACTCGGAACGCGGATAATCGCAGGTCTTGCGGTGCTTATTGCGATCGACTGGCGTTTTACGCTTATCGTATGCGGGGCAGGTGCGTTCGTGGCTTTTGCCGCAAGGATATACAGCAGGCATTTCAAATATCTGCATAAGCTTTTGCAGGCGGAGGACGGCAAGGTGCGTTCCTTTATTCAGGAGTGCATGGAAAATATGGTCGTCATAAAATCGTTTTCCAATAATGCCGTCATGTGCAGAAACCTTAATGACAGGCAGATGAACCGCTTTAAAATAGCGCTTAAAAGAAACACTGTCAGCAATATCGCAAACACTGCGGTTTATGTTATGTTTACGGCAGGTTATTATGCGGCGCTGATATGGGGCGCTTTGCAGATAAAAAACGGCATATTGAGCTTTGGTACGCTTACTGCGTTTTTGCAGATAATAGATCAGATTCGCTCGCCAATGAAAGATATGAGCGGACTGATACCGCAGTTTTACTCAATGGTGGCTTCCGCGGAGCGTGTGATGGAGCTTGAAGAACTTGATGACGAAACGGGCGCAGACCGCAGTGAGACAGCGGAAGAACTCTATGATATGACAGAGGAGATAGTGATAGATAATGTCACATTTTCCTATAAAAGCGATAAGATTTTGCAAAATGCCGATATGCGTGTTAAGAAAGGCAGCGTAACGGCGATAGCGGGTCCTTCGGGTATCGGCAAAAGCACGATGATGAAACTGTTTTTAAGCCTTATCGAACCGCAGGACGGCAAGGTCTATCTGAATACGAAAAAAGGCAGGATAGAACTTGACAAGGGTACAAGAAAGCTGTTTGCCTATGTTCCGCAGGGGAATATGGTGCTTTCGGGTACTTTGCGCGAGAACATCTCTTTCTGCCGTCCCGACGCAACGGATGAAGATATACATAAAGCCGCTGAAAATGCGGTCATATGGGATTTTATATCCTCACTTGAAAAGGGGCTTGATACCTATGTGGGCGAGCGCGGGCTCGGTCTGAGCGAGGGACAGATACAGCGTATCGCCATAGCAAGGGCTTTTCTTACGGATGCGCCCGTGCTTATGCTGGATGAGGCAACAAGCGCGCTTGACGAAAATACCGAGCGCACCCTGCTTGCAAATATAAAGGATATGAAAAACAAAACCTGTATTTTTATCTCTCACAAAGAGGGCACTATACAGCGCTGTGACAGCATTTATTATATGAACGACAAAAAATTCCGCTCTGTTGACTTTGACGAGCTGACAGAAATATGGGAAAGGAGCGAAAGACAATGATGGTATCGACAAGAGGCCGTTATGCGCTGCGCGTTATGATAGATCTTGCAGAGCATAATGACGGCAGTTTCATACCTTTGAAGGACATTGCAAAAAGACAGGATATATCCGAAAAATATCTTGAAAGCGTTATCTCACTGCTTGTCAAGGAAAAATACCTGGAGGGTCTGCGCGGCAAAAAAGGCGGCTACAGGCTCACAAGAAAGCCCGAGGAATACACGGTAAGGAGCATATTGCAATTTTCCGAGAAAAGTCTTGCGCCCGTTGCCTGCCTTGACTGCGAGGTAAACAATTGCGACCGAAAAGAAAGCTGCAAGACACTGCCTATGTGGACGGCGCTCAATAAACAGCTGAATGATTTTTTTGACGGGATCTCGCTGAAAGACCTTGCAGAAGGCAATATAAAGGTGGAAGAATGAAAAAAACGGTTTTTATAACGGGCGGTGCAGGAGGTATCGGCAGCGCACTTTCACTTGAGTTTGCGAAAAACGGCTATACCGTAGCCCTTAATCACAATACCTCCGACCCGACAGAAATAATGGAGAAGATAAAGCAATACAGTCCCTTATCAAAGGCTTATTGCGGCGATATGTCCGACTATGACACCGCAAAGGCTGTTCTTGACCTTGCAAAAAGCGAGCTTGGGGATATAGACTGCCTTATCAACAACGCAGGCATATCCTATGTGGGTCTGTTCAATACCATGCGCCCCGTGGAGTGGCAAAAAGTGTTTGCGGCAAATATCAACACGGCTTTCAACTGCTCTCATGCGGTCTTGCAGGATATGTTGAAAAGACATTCGGGCTGCATAATAAATATTTCTTCTATGTGGGGAGAGGTCGGAGCGTCCTGCGAGGTCGCATATTCCGCCTCAAAAGGTGCGATAGACAGTTTCACGCGCGCTCTTGCAAAGGAGACTGCGCCAAACGGCATAAGGGTGAACGCCATTGCCTGCGGCTATATCGAAACAAAGATGAATTCTCACCTTACAGAAGAGGAAAAACAGGCTTTTTTTGAGGAGATACCATTGATGCGCGCAGGCAGCCCCGGGGAGATAGCAAAGGCGGCGCTTTTTCTTGCGGGTGAGGATGCGGCATATATCACAGGCGAGATACTGCGTGTGAACGGCGGCATTGTCTGACCGCCCGAAAGGAAGATCATGGAGCGTTTGAAAAAATTGATAGACCGTATCTCGGGCAAAAACAGGATGAACGATATAAAGTATGTGACAAAGCTTTACAAGCGTTCACAGCTTGAAGTGCTTGCGCTTTTTCTGGTCATTGTGGCAATAGTGGGCGGAAACTACAGCTATCTTGTGTTCAAGCTGAAAATGACCACCGACCATATCTATACGCAGAAAGCAAATGAAATAGCGCAAAAACACCTTGACGAGCCTGCGGGCTTCGGCAATTTTGACCTGATGACGATAGGTCTTTACAGTGAATGGCTGCAAAAAGAGGACAAGTATTTCAAGCTCTACAAATTCGGCGAGTATGATGACGAGCTGAAAGAAATGGACGAGATAGGCGCTATGTCCGATGCCTACGAAACGGAGACGGGCGCAGGCTTTGTCGCTTTCCGCCTGTTTACGCCAAGTGCGGTGAAAAGCGTTAAAAAGCACATAAAGGAGCTTGAAAAGTACGATACCCTTATTATTGACCTGCGTGACAATACGGGCGGTATGCTGACAAGCGCAGAGCAGATGGCGGAGATATTCCTCGATAGGGGTATGACCGTGTATACAAAGGAAACACGCGGCAAAAGCGTGACGGTAAAGACAAAAAAAGCGGCTTCGCTGAAACCGCAAAAGATAATAATACTGCAAAACGAATGGACGGCATCTGCCGCAGAGCTTTTTATTATGGCACTCAAAGAAAATCTTGACAATGTGACTACCGTGGGCGTAAAAAGCTACGGCAAAGGTCTGGGTCAAAACGAATACCGTCTCACAGGCGGCTATGCGTTCAAGCTGACTGCCATGCGCCTGCTGACACCAAGCGGCAGCTGTGTTGACGGCAAGGGCATAGAGCCCGATATTGAGTACACAAAAGATGATATAATCAGCTTTGCGGACAGTTTGTAGTTACCCGTAAACGGCGCAAGTACTTCCGCCGTTTACGGTAAAACTCATTTTTTCAGCTTGCGTGAAACAAGTATGCATGATATTGCAAAACCGAGAACGCAGCCGAATGACATTGAGATCAATAAATAAACAAAAAACATAAAAACACCCCTCTTTGAAAGTATATCCAAAAAGAGGGATGTTATTCGTTTTATAGTAAAGGACATTTAAAAATGTCATTTACTATAACCCTGCGGGGCATGCACACGACTGCGTACAAGGAATAAAGCCGCTTTGCGGCTCGCAGTCGGCGCAAGTAAACGCCCAAAGTCCAAAGACTTTTGTCGTTTACTATAAGTTTAATCTTTATTTATATATGGCATAAAATCAGGGTCTACTTCGTCGGGAAAGTTATATTTATCGTAAAACAGGTTTGCGCATACAAGCCCGGTAAACGGTATGGTGAACAAAAGTCCCGTGCTGCCCACAAGCGACTGTATAAGCTGAACTACCACAACTTCGCGGTTTATGAGTTCAAGAAAATTGTAGTTGTTGGCGTAAAGCAGCAGTACTTCCGCAAGGCAGGTGCCGATATATGCAAGGATAAGTGTGTTTGTCATCGTGCCCATTATATCCCTGCCGATATTCAGACAGGAGCGGAAATAATCCGCTTTTTCCATCGGTATGTTTTTCTCCTTTATCTCCCAGAGGGAAGTGGCTATTGATATGGAAACATCCATAACAGCGCCCATTGCACCTATAAGCACGCCTGCAAAAACAACGGCGCGCAGGTCTATGGAAAAGCCGATGTCAAGGATAGAGAGGTAATAGTAACATTCGTCTACCATACCGCTCAAAGCGGCGGCTTTTATAAGTATCGCCATAAGCACGGCACAAAGTCCGACACCGCTTATACAGCCGATTATTGCACCCAATGTCTTTTTTGAGACACCGTGGACTATGACCATAGTCGTAGCTATGGACATAACACAGGTCATAAAAGTCCAGAAATATATATTCTTTTCCGAAAGGACGGCAGGCAGAAAGACAACGAATACGAAACCGCCCGTGAGCAGAAGTGCCAGAATGGTATTAACACCCTTGATACCGCCGAAAAGAATAAGACAGCCGAAAAACAGCAGTACGCTCAACGCAAGCACAAAACTGCGGTCATAGCCCGCAAAACTCCAATTCTCTCCGTCAAAACTCGTCAATACCACACGGTCGCCTTTTTCCACCGTTTTGTAGTCCACCTGGTCGTACACATCGGCATACTGTACGGCTTCTACGCTGCCGCTTTTGGTCTTTGCCGTGAAGTTTGTCGCCTCGCCCTCGTACAGATAGGCTTCTTTGCTGTAAAGCTCGGCATTTTTTACCTCGGTAACAACACCGCTTATAGTCTTTGAGCCTTCCATGCCGGCAACATCTATCTTTTTATAATTCATTTTGCCGCCTATAACTATGTATAGCAGGGCAATTATAACAGCCGCAAGATAAACGGCTTTTTCTTTTAAGTTTGTCAAATGTATCAACCTTCTTCCTCAAACTATTATAGTGCCGTTTTAATAAAAAGTAAAGCAAAAAGATATGGTTTGAAAAAAATTTTAAAAAAGGTTTAAAAAGTTTTGAAAAAATTATTCAAAAAATTTAC
>JAGAHK010000391.1 GCA_017627115.1 Bacillota bacterium
ATGCAGTTCAACGATCTTCTGGATAAGCTCAATACCTCATCTTTCAAGGAAGATGAGGTTGAGATGCCGCATAATATTTTTGCGGGTGTTGCATGGTATCCGAACAATGCAAAAACGGTGGAAGAACTTTTGAGCTATGCCGAGTTTGCATCCAAATCAGCCTCCGAATTCAGCGGCAGAAACCTTGTTCAGCAGTTCTCGCCCGAAGCTTATAAAGAATATCTCAATAAGCAGAAAAAACATGCGGTCATCGCCGAAATGCTTGAAAAATACGAGATCAACTATGCTTATCAGCCTATCATAGATACATCAAACGGTGAGATCTACGGCTATGAGGCCCTTATGAGGCCAAAGGCTGAAGGTATAACTCCCGGCGATGTTATGGAATATGCCGCAAGCAATGATGCTTTCTATGCCGTTGAGCGTACAACGTGGCTCAATGCGCTTAAAGGTTTCTCACAGCAGGTCGATTTTTTAAGCCCGAAAAAGGTATTTATAAACTCTATACCAAATCAGCTGCTTATAGATCAGGATATAGCCATACTTGAAGAAAAATATGGAAACTATCTTGATAATGTCGTGCTCGAGATACTTGAAAATGAACAGACGGATAATGATTTTATCGAGAAAAAACGTGCGCTTAAAGAAAAGTGGGGCTGCCTGCTTGCACTTGATGATTTCGGCAGCGGTTACGCAAACGAAAACTCGCTTCTTACCATCAAGCCAGATCTTATCAAGCTTGACCTTGATCTCGTGGCGAATATTGATGAAGATGCGGACAGACAATCGCTTGTTAAAAATATTGTCGGATATGCGCATAACCGCAATATAAAAGTTCTCGCCGAGGGTATAGAAACAAGGGAACAGATGAATATTCTGTTAAGTCTGGATGTCGATCTTATGCAGGGCTTCTATCTTGCAAAGCCTAATGAAGTGGCTATTGAATCCATCGACCCGAAAGTCAAGGAAGAACTTATATCGTTTGACCCGAACGATATGTTCACTGCAAATGTTGCTTTAAGAATGTAAAACACAATGCTTCTTTGCGGAGCATTAACAAAAAACGACTGCCGAACCGACAGTCGTTTTTTTTGTGCGGTTTTTAAACCGCTAAAATAGTGTCTTTTTCTTTAAGCAGTTTTTCGCAGGCAGCGCAAGCACCGCAATCGCAGTAAAGTGCGCCTTTTGCCTTGATCTCCTTGCCATGAGAAGCAAGCGCGGCAGCTGTGTCGGCGCCAAAATAGGATCTGCCGTTTTCCGACTCCGCAAAAGCAATAAGTCCGTCAATTGGTGTAAGACATTCTTCCATTTCCGAAACAAAGTCCTTTGCGGCAGCAGCTTCGCCGTCTGTACCTAAAGCGGCTTCCCATTTTGCCGCAATGTCTTTAAGACCGGGATAGCACGAGGGCGCTTCTTTGAGTGCCTTGACCTCGGAGATGATAAAATCAAGCTTTGTTTTGTCTTTCATAGTAAAACCCCTTTCTTTTCTTTGCGTATGTACAAGAAAATAAAAATTTGTAATCAAAATTTAATAAATTCTTATGTACAAATCACAAAACTTTTGTTATAATTATATTAAATAATAAA
>JAGAHK010000392.1 GCA_017627115.1 Bacillota bacterium
CGCAGCGATGCCGCCATAAACAATAATTCACTCAATTGTAATGTATTTATATTTTTTCTATTTACAGCCAATAATCATTTATTCAAGGAATACATCAAAGAAAAAACAGGAAAACTAAAAGAAATAAAAAAAGAGTGAGTCTTTTAAAAACTCACTCACTTATGCCATATTGGAGACAGAAAATACACGCAGCACCTATATTTTCAAAAAGTCAGGCACATTACGTGTGTCTTTCCACCTCAAAGTTTATCAGCGTATCCAAAAACTCGCCAAGGGTGCCGCTTTCGCCTGCGGCAAGCGGTATAAGGCTGCGCTCTGTCATACCGGGCAGGGTATTTACTTCAATGACGTATATCTGTTCGTTTTGCACTATCATATCCACACAGCCGTAGCCGCTGCATTTAAGCACCTTAAAGGTCTTTAATGCGATATCCTCTATCATCATGCGCATATAATCGGGCAGGGTGGTGAAAGAGGCTGCGTTCTGCTTTGTCACATACTTTGCTTCATAGTCAAAGATACCGCTCGGCTTGTTTATATCAAGCACGGAAAGCACTTTTAAGCCGTCTTTTGTCTGCAAAACGGCGCAGGTGACTTCTCTGCCGTCTATGTATCTTTCGATGACCGCGTTATCATCGTATTTTTCGCGGATATTTTCTATTGCCGCCTTTGTCTCGGCAAAGTCGTTCACAATAGATATGCCTATACTTGAACCGCCGCGGTTTGGCTTGACGATAAGCGGATATTCAAGCAAAGCAAGCTTCTGTTCATAGGCGTTTATATCGTCCTCGCGCGGTATATACACACCGCTTACAACGGGTATATGGTGGTAATCCATAAGTTCCTTCGCCGCCTGCTTGTTCATACAGACTGCGCTTGAAAACATCTTGCTGCCGACATAGGGTATGTCAAGACAGCGCAAAAGCCCCTGCACTGCGCCGTTTTCGCCTTTGCCGCCGTGGAGTGCGCTCAATACCATCTGCGGTCTGAAGTCTATAAGTTTCTGTACCCATTCGGTATTTGCTTTGTCAAGCGGAAGTTCTATAGCTTTTATGTCGTATTTGTTTTTATCAAGTGCGTTAAGCATATTTTCGGCAGATTTGAACGATACCGCACGTTCAACGGATGAACCGCCCATAAGCACCGCAAGCTTTAACTTTTCCATCAATATCCGACCTCTCTCAATTTTTTTGCGCCTTCTTCGGGCAGAATAGAATTTATGTAGCAGCCCGTACTGAACTCAAAGCCTGCCATATGTCCTATACGCGGTATTATCTGCGCATAGAAATGGAAGCAGTCGTCAAATTCACGGCTCTTGGGTGCGCTGTAGAAGCATACGTTGTAGCACAGACCGTCGTACACCTTGTTAAGACGGGTCACGGAGTGTTTGAGCAGTATGCCGAAGTCGCGCAGCTCCTCATCGGTGAAATCGCGTATGGATGCGATATGGCGCTTTGGCAGTATATCCATTTCGTATGCAAATTTTGCATCCGCAGGCATATATACGCGGAAAAGGTCGCTTTCTTCGATAATGCGTGTGCCGAAATCAAGATTGCAGTAATAGCAGACACCGTGTTCTTTGTGGTATTTGCTCAAAACCTCGCATAAATGCTCCATTTTAAGCGGTACAACACACATTGAGGTTATCTGCCAATGGCTGTGCGACTGGCTTGCGCCCGCATCACGTCCCTGATTTTTGAACACCTGTACAAATTGGCTCCCCTCATCGCTTTCAAGCTGGATAAAACGCTGTTTTATAACACGCATCAGCTTGTGCAGATGGTCATCGCTGAACTGCGAAAGCCGTTCTTCGTGGTCTGCCGTATCTATCAGCACATCATGCACGCCGTAGTGTTCCGCGGTATTTGCAAGGAAAGGGTACTTGTTTGGGACTATCCTTACACTGTTGTCGTCCTCCGCATAGATAAGAGGCGGTGTCATATGTGCGTTTTCAAGGCAGAACGGGCAGAACTGCTTTGGAGTTGTGCGTACATCAAACTTTTTGAAGCTGTGGGGGCGCTTTGCCCTGCCTGTTGCGTAAAATACATATTCACCTGTCAGAAAACATCGTTTCATCATAGTTTATCACCGTTCCTTTTCACTGTTTTGCAATATACCAATCTTCAATATTTTCAAAAATATCCGTTACGGACGGGCGCTTATCGCCTTTTATCTTACCGCTTGTAAGCAGCACCGAAGATTTGAAGGCAATGCCGATATACGGCAGCTCGTCCGCGCAGTAGCCTTGCAGCTCGCGCACGGCTTTTTTGTAGTTTTCATCACCCAATGCCTCACGGCACTTTGTAAGAAGCTCGTTCATATGGGCATCACTGTAACGCCCGTAGTTTATGCTGCCACCCGTGGCAAGCAGGGGCGAGGGCTCAATGCGGCGGTCGAGATCGGTGCCGCCGATATAAAGCTGAAAATCGCCTTTTTGGAGCTTGCTTACATAGGTATTGTAATCGACCGCATCTATCTCGATATTCATACCGAGGTCTGTCAGTGCATCATCAATTATACCCGCAATACGCATCCTTTCGGTGCTGTCGTTGTTGACAAGCAGCGTGAGTGTGAGCTTTGAAAGGTCGTAGCCTGCCGCGGCAAGCATATTATGCGCAAGCTCGGGATTGTAATCGTAGTTTTCTATACCCGCAGGTGCGGAAAGCGAAGATGCGGGGTTTATCGGCGTAATGCTTTTTGCGGCATTGCCGAGATAGATGTCTTTGACGATATCCTGAAGGGGGATGCCGTATGCAAGACCCTGTCTGAAACTGTTATTGCGCAGTACGGGCTGGCTGAAATTAAAGCCGAGAAACTCAAAATTACTGCTGTTGTATGCCGTGATATTTATATCACGGCTGATATTCATTTTGCCGATATTGTTAAGGTCGGCAACAAGCACATCGGTCATGCCCGTCTGGAAAGCCTGTGTGTCCGTAAGTGCAGTCGGCGTTATAAGCACATCTATTTTTTGTATATACGGCTTGCCCTTTAAGGAACTGTCGCAGGCTTCAAGCTTCATATAGTGTTTTTCGCTGTATTCCGTCATGCGGTAGCAGCTGCTGCCCATTGGCTCAAAATCGTGCCCATGGCGGTAGTAGTGCTTTGGTATGAGTGGAAAACAAAGGTTGTAAGCGCAGCCGCCGTATGGCTCGGAGTAGTTTATCACCGCAACAAGCTCGCTGCTTTGGTACACGCTTTCAACATTCGCCATAGCAGGCTTGTAAAGCGAGGCGGGGTCTGCGTTTTTTATGGTTTGCAGCGAAAAAAGGATGTCGGCTGCGGTTATCGGCTCGCCGTCCTGCCATTTAAGCCCGTCTTTAAGCACTATCGACATTGTTCTTCCGTCTGCGGAAAGTATATATTCGCTTGCAAGCACGGGTTTTGGCTGCATTTCCTCGTCAAGCGTAAAAAGCGGGTCGAATATAAGGCTTAAAGCCTTGTCAACACGCACATCCTTGTTTTCAAGCGGATTGAGCGTTTCGGGAAAGCCCATGGACAGTGTTATCGAACCGCCGTATATCTTCTCTTCGTCGGAGGCAACATCGGCAGAGGGTGTGTTGTCCGCAGGCTCGGGCTGTACAGCGGTCTGTGAGCAGCCCGTCAAATATATCATTATTAAAAGCAGACATAAAAAACGCCGCTTCGGTTTTCTATTCATAAAAATTCACCTTGATAAGCAGTTCGTAAATAAATCGGTTTATCATTATCCTTGTAACATATTGGTCTGTCTCTTTAAACGGTATTGAGTCAAGCTTCTGCCCGTCTGCGCTTAAGCTTTCGTCATTCAGCCATTTGTCGATGTTTCCGCTGCCTGCGTTGTAGGCTGCAACTATAAGCTTCGGGTCGCCGTCAAAACGGTTTTCAAGATAGCTTAAATACCAGCAGCCAAGCTGAATGTTAAGTTCGGGCTCTTTTATGCGGAAAACATTGAAATTCTCTATAGGTATCTGCGGCGCTATCCAGCTTGCGGTATCGTCCATAAGCTGCATCAGACCTTTGGCACCCTTTGACGACTGTGCATCGGCATCAAAGCCGCTTTCGGTGTTTATCACCGCGCAGACAAGGGCAGGGTCAAGACCGTATTCCGCAGAATACTTTTTTATGGTATCGTAATGCTCTATCGGAAAAAGTATGCACACGGCGCAGTACAGCACAAAAGCCGCCGCAATAAGCCCCATGCAGAACTTTATAAATTTTTTGAACAAAGTTATCATATCTTGCTCCTGATATAGGAATCTATCAAATTACAGACGTTCTTTTGCTTTTTCAAACCAAAACTCAACTTCTTTTTTCAATTCTTCCTCAATATCGTTATTATTATATATCACCACATCCGCTTCGTTTTTGTCAAACGGTGTCTGGTTTTTAAATCTTGCCCTTGCGGCTTCTTCGGTGATATTATCGCGTTTCATTACACGTTTCAGTCGTGTCGCTTCGCTTGCGGTCACAAGCCATACGCTGTCAGTCGTGTCAAGCATACCCGCTTCTTTCAGCACGGGTGCATCAATAACTATAAAGTCATAGTCTGTGTTGGCGGCTGCTATCTCTTCAACTCTCTGCCTTACATATTTATGCGCAACAGTGTTGAGTAATTTCAGTTTTTCCTTATCGTTAAAAACTATACCGCCAAGTATTTTGCGGTCTATCTCGTCGTTTTTATCGAGTATCTCCCGCCCGAAAACGGAAACTATCTCATCATAGGCTATGCCGCCCTTTGTCATGTTTGCGTGTGCGACCTTGTCGCAGTCTATCACAAGGCAGCCGAGCGCTGTGAGTATCTCGCCCACAGCGCCCTTGCCGCTGCCGCTGTTTCCCGTAAGACCGATGATATACGGCCTTTTATTTTGCGTCATACCAGGTCTCTCCCTCGTGTATATCAACAACAAGCGGCACGGAAAGTTTTGCCGCCTCGCCCATTTCATGCAGGAGTATCTGCCGTACCTCTTCAAGCTCGGGCTTGTACACTTCAAGCAAAAGTTCGTCATGCACCTGCAAAACAAGGCGCGACTTGTGGTTTGCAAGCGCTTTGTGTACACGCAGCATAGCTATTTTTATTATATCTGCGGCAGTGCCCTGAATTGGCATATTCATTGCAACACGCTCGCCGAAACCACGCAGATTGAAGTTTGAGCTTGAGATCTCGGGGATATAGCGCAGACGTCCGTATGCCGTGCGTGCAAGCCCTGTTTTCCTTGCGGAGTCCACCGAATTGTCAAGATATTCCTTAACTTTGGGATACTTCGCAAAGTATCCCTCAATATAGCTTTCCGCCTCGGCACGGCTTATGCCCAGATCCTGACTTAACGAAAATGCGCTCATGCCGTAAACTATGCCGAAGTTGACAGCCTTTGCGTTGGAACGCTGCAAGGGCGTTACCTCGTCAAAAGGCACATTGAAGACCTGCGAAGCGGTTAGACGGTGTATGTCCTGACCGTTTCTGAACGCATTTATAAGTGTTTCATCGCCCGAGATATGCGCAAGCACACAAAGTTCTATCTGCGAATAATCGCCGTCCAGAAAGATATAGCCGTCCTCGGGCACAAAAACCTTGCGCAGCTGTCTGCCAAGTTCCATTTTGATCGGGATATTCTGCAAATTCGGCTCTGTTGAGCTTATTCTTCCCGTTGCGGTAATGGTCTGGTTGAAGGTTGAGTGTATCTTTCCATCCTGCGAAATGACCTCCGCAAGACCGTCCGCATAGGTCGATTTAAGTTTTGTGTAGCTTCTGTATTCAAGTATTTTGCCGACTATCTCGTCCTTGTCGGCAAGTTTTTCAAGTATATCCGCGCTTGTGGACCAGCCTGTTTTTGTCTTTTTGCCGCCTTTTAAGCCAAGCTTTTCAAAAAGTATTACACCAAGCTGTTTCGGGGAATTTATGTTGAATTCCTCGCCCGCAAGCCAATATATCTCCTTTGTAAGCTCGTCCGTTTTTACCTGCAATTTGTTTCCATAGTCGATAAGCCCCTGTTTGTCGGCACGCATACCGTAAAGCTCCATATCGCCAAGCACGTAAACAAGCGGCAGCTCAATATCGTAATAAAGCTTTGTCAGCTCTTTTTCCTCAAGTTCCTTTTCAAGAATATCCGCCGCGTCAAAGTCTGTGCGGCAGCAGTGGCAAAGGTAGTTTATGACCTCCGCTCTCTGTGTCATTACCATATCGGCAAAAGTCCTGCGCGACTTGCCCTTGCCGAAAAACTGTTCGTCACTTTGTATATCGGTATGCAGATGCTCGTCTGCAATACTGCTGTGAGAATGGTCGTTTTTGTTGGGGTTTAAAAGGTAATCGGCTATCATTGTGTCAAAAGCCGTGTTTTCAAGGTTTATGCCGTGCTTTTTAAGATAGACGTACAAAGCCTTTGCATCGTGCAGTATTTTTGCCTTTTCACCCTCGAACAGCGGTTTCAGTATGTCAAGCAGTTCGTCCTCCGCAAGGCAGATAAGTGCGCCGTCATTGTCTTTGTCGCATAAAACAACGGCTTCAAGCCTGTTATCCTCTATAACGGGCAGGCAGGCAAACTTTTTACCTATTTTTGCGCAAATTTCCTCTGCACCGCTTATGCTGTCCGCAAATACAAATGCCATATCCTTTTCTTCCGTCTTTGTTTCAAAACGTCCCAGAAAACTCTTGAAATCGTGTTCCTTGAATTCGTGCAGAGAGGTCTCGTTGAACATATTGTCGGTCTTTGCGCTCTCAAAATCAAACTCTATGGGCGCATCCGTGTTTATGGTTACGAGCCATTTGCTCAAAAGCGCCTGTTCCTCAAAGGCTTTCAGGTTTTCGCTTGCCTTTTTGGGCTTTACTTCGTCCGCGTGC
>JAGAHK010000393.1 GCA_017627115.1 Bacillota bacterium
CAGGTGTAGCCGTCCTCAAGCTCTGCGAGAAGATTTACCGTATTGCCCGTTGTAAGGTTATTTATTGTGTAGTTGCTGTAGTCTTTTATCTCGTATGCACTGCTGTTTGCGATTTTGGATTTTTCAACATACTCCTGATACTTCTCGCTGTAATAGTCTAAAAGTATGCTTTCATCATCCATCTTGTAGCTGCTGCTTTTATCTACTATATTTAAAGCATACAAATCCAAACAATTATAAGTAAATGCAATATGACCGTGCCAATAGTCGTCCAATACTATATCGAAAATACAATCCCATTGTGAGTCATTTAAATGCTCAAATTTATCTTCGATCAATGCGTCAATGAGTTTATTTACACAACTATAATAGTTATTATAATAGTCATAGTTTTTATCAAAGTCACCTTTAATGGTTCGACCATTATAATCGGCAACAAAGCCATATTCATAGTGTAAATTAAAATACCTGTTCAGATAGTAGTAATATTTATCATGACTGTTTTCGCCTTGGACAAGCGATAAAGTAAGCCTTTGACGCATAATATCCCAAAATCTGTCCATAACATCCTGCGGTACTTTATTGCCGTTTTCAAAATATGCTATAAGTTTTTTATAGTCGCTTGTTTTCAACTCTTTTGAATAATCATCAAAATAACGACCATAAGAAAAATGCAAAAACCAATAAGGAATCATATATTTAAACGAGTATTGCAAATTATGTTCGGCAATATATTTATCATAGATCGGTCTCAAAACATTGTCCTTTTCCTCACTTGGAATACTTTGTACATATTCCTCCGGTGTCATAAGCGTATTCTTGTCACCAACCATATTTGTGCTTACAACTTTGCCGTGCTTAATATTTTTATTGAGATCTTCGTTGGTGAATGTTCCAACATATCCATGCAAAACATTTACCGAATTATCGTCCCTTGCAAACTCGACTTTAATTGTCATATTGTTTTCAAGAGAAATATCTTCGCCTTGCTTATAGCTTTTTCCTCCTGCGGTTATGCTCGCAACATGGTAGCCTTGATTGGGTACAACAGAAAGACGAAGTTTATCGCCCTTGTACCAATAGTCGCTTGTAATATCGGTGTCGTTTATTACCGTATCGCCCATTTTTACAACGCCGTTTTCATAAGGTGCAATATGTATTTTACTTACCTTTTCGGTTCGTGTGAATCGGGCTCTTGCCGTAAGCGTACTCTTTGACTGATCTCCGTTATAGATATAGTCCTTAATAAAATCACTGTCCACATAAAGGGATTCGCCCGATTTCTTTGAAATACTTTTATTATTGCCCGTAAATGTAACATTTTCCACCGAACAGCCATATTGTCTGCCGACATCACTCAAATTGGCATAAGCTTTTATATAGTTATACTTTCTGAAATTTGATGCCGAGACCGTTGTCGTTCCGGGTGAAAACCATACATTTCTAAGTTGATTTTTATATTCGGGTCCGTTGTAGATTGTGTAAGTCAGTTCCGACGGACTTTGGGTAAGTAAATTGAAATTGGTATAATAAGCTCTGACATTCCTTACCTCTAAGTCCATTTCGTTATCAGTGGAAACGAATAAACCCATCCAAACTTTTACACCCGATTGGCGCTTACCTTCGGCAGACATAGTTTTTTTCTCCCAATTGCTCCAGCCCTTATATTTTGATACTTCATAACCATCTAAACCGAAGTAACTTATCTGTCTGCTGTTTTTACTTGAACTTTCTACATCATTTCTCCATTCCCACTCTATATGCTCAACACCTGTAAGGTCTGCATAAGAATAGTATGCAGGTTTCCATGTAGATTTATGAAACAAATCAACTGATTTACTTGCATTGCAGTTTCCTAATGGGGTGAAATAACTCGAACTTGCATCAAACGCTTCAATCGGTGCATCTTCATCGGAATATGCCTTTACCTCTGCATTATCGCTTACATTTATAAGCGACTTGTTATCATCATTTGCAAAAGGAAGTATCTCCACACGGGTGCTTTTGCCCGTAATGTTCGCATTATCTTTCGTTTCTGCGGTGATATCAAAGTACAGGCTGTCCGTAAGGTCTTTTGCCGCAAGATTATCCTTTAATATCGGCACAAATATTTTCTTTTCTTTCTCCCCCGGCAGGAACATAACATCCCCCATAACAGGTGTATAATCCTCGTCTGCCTTTGCGGTGTCTGCAAGGGTGGAAATATAAACACTTACATAGTCGTTTACATTGCCGTCACGCTTTAATACTACCGTCACACCGTCCGAATCCGAAAATACCTGATAATTTTCAAGTGCGAAACCTATATCGCATTTTTCGATTTTTTCGTCATCGTCAATGACAACATCACTTGCATTCTGCTCACCTATCTCTGCACCGTTTGTCGGGTCAAAGAGTGCAAGCTCAAATGCCTCCTGCGTTTCGTACACATCATCGTCCGTTATCTTGACGTGGATAATTTTGTACGCTTCGCCGTCCGCAAAATCTACGGTGTATGAAAGACCGTCAAAAGCCTCCGCCGCATCGTTCATAAGCTGTACTTCTTCTTTGTTCTTTGTTTCAAAAATATCATCAAGAGAGTATGCAGCCGAATCGTTTACGGTCGGCGTTGTCTTGCCCGTAGCCTCATCACGCATTTTGTGAAGTGCGGAAGTATAGCTGCCCATATCGTCCGAGAAAGCTGCAACGGGGGCATCTTCTTCTTGCTTTAACGCCTCGTCAAGGCTTACAAGCTGCGGTGTTTCAGTGCTTGTATCGTCCGAGATTTCAGCCGTTTCGGGAACATCCGTTTCGCTGTCCGTAACTTCCAAAGCCGCACCCGATGGCGTTTCGTCAATGCCGAAAACATCAAGTGCCGCACCCGATGCAAGTCTGTCCGTTGTAAACAGAATATCCTTGTTTTGCTCTATCTGCGCTTCATATAAGGTCGGTGTGTCCTCGCTCTTTTCAAGATCGTGATAAAAACCGAGCGCATCCCTCTCCTGCAAAATAAAGTCCTCGCCGTATTTTGCGGAGATCTCGACCGCCTTTATGTTTACGCTTGCTTCCCCTTCCGTGCCGCCTCGACGCAAAACATAAAAGTCAAACTCCTTGCCCTCGCCCGTCATAATATACGGCGAAAGCACTTCAAACATACCGTGGGGATGCTTTGCGACAAAGGCGTCGCTAACCCTTAACCCCGATACGTCAATTTCCTGCTCCGTATCCGCCCATACAACACTCGGTGCCGCAATGGATAACGCAAGCAGTAAAGCAATAAATCGTGTTCGCTTTCTGTTCATAAAATCACCCTTTCTTTTTATAATTGTTTACAGATATTTTCCGTGTAAATACGACAAAAGCACACCCTAAGGGATAAAATTATCTCATAGAATGTGCTTTGAAAAAGAATATTATTTGTTTATAAAAAAGGGCATAGTTATGCTTGCTTGCTTGTTTGAGAATACGCTAATCATCATAAGCTGTCAACCCCTTTTTCAAATATTTTTGCAATTTTTATGTTTTTTATATTGCCGTATTATTTCAAAAACATTTCCGAAATATTACTATGGTTTAATTTTAACAAAAATTTTTCAATTTGTCAATGAAAAATCCCCCACATACCAAAATTACATCTGCTATGTGGGGGATAAAGTTTCATTTATACGGCGGTATTTGCTTTAACTGTAAGAAGACCATCGTATACAAAAAATGGATAGTATCTTTTTATCGCCGTTTTATATCCAGAATTGCGAATTTTTAGGCGGACATCAGAAGCCGGAAAAAACATATATTTTTTTTCAGGGTTTTCAGGAATTTAATGCCAATTTGAAGCTTTTTTAAGACAATCGGTACATTTTTGCAAAAGTCAATCGATAACCCGTTAAATATTATCTCCGTTTACGGCGTTTGGTCTGTCGATTATTTAAAGGATATGATGTATAATATTTATAGAGCCAATCAAGTTGGCTGAGGGGTGTCTGAAAACCGCTTTGTGCAGTACAAGCTGAATAGATCCGCTGCGGTATGGAAGCAAAAATGAAGAAATAGCCGTAGTATTTTACATTTTTACTAACAAAGGCAGATCGGATTTTATCATCTGTTACAGCCAAATTGAGTTTTCAGACACACCCTAACAAAAAAACATAAAGAAAGGGGTTTATCATAATGAATGATAACAGAATTACGCAAAACGACCATGAGAGGCTTGAACTTATAAAAAAGCTTTCTCACGCATGTTCAGTAGGAGACAGGAACACTTTTGGATTACAGGCGGTAGCCTCTCCGCGTTTAAAGACCCAGAAGGGCTTTTTAGCCGTAACAGATTACATTTTAGGATTTGTAACTTCTAACGGAGTCATTTTTAAAAAGTTCAAAATCGATAAATTCAACATTCAACCGACAAGTTATGGGGCTGAAACAGTTAAACTTGCCGAGACAAAAGAACTCCAAGATGGCTCACGAAAGAACCTTGTTCTTTTGTGGCACTGGTATCCGGATAACGTAGAGACACTTCAGTTTGCATTGGTTGATGATAACAACCACGTTTTAGCTGATAGTCTTAATGTTAAAACGGGATTCTTCTTCGTGAAGGGTCTGCAAAAGAATGAGTTTGGGGAAATCATTGCCAACATATTTTATGGCAAATATGATCCTGCACATTTGCTCGGCAGTTTTAAAACATACGATTATGGAACTTATAGTTTTGATAGTAATAAAAAGGATAAGTTCAAGCACTATGTACAAAATTGCTACGAGGCCTATTACGGTATTTTAAATGGAGGGAACAGAAATGTTCAATGATAATTATGAATCATCTGAATCAAACTATTATGGTGCAGCGTTTTCAGAATGCTTCGACTATATAGACAAACACGAAGAAGTTATTCCTTTGGAAGAAGAACAAGCTGAAGAAAACGATGTCAAAGAGGAAGAGTTTTCTTTTTATGGTGCAGCTTTTTCACAACGCTTTGACCACATTAATGATGGCGAAGGTTTTGAAGAAATATTTCATGACGATTCGCCTACATTTGAAACAATACCTCAGACAGAGTACGCCGATTGCGACTCTAAAAAAATTTGGGACATGTTTAAAACTCCGGCCGAAAAAGAAAAAGAAAAAGAAGTCGCCAAAGAACAAGCGGACAAAAATGGATACGCTAAGATGCTGGCTAAATTTGCAGATATCATAAAAGATCAAGAGGATTTTATCTTCTATAACAATGATCTTTTTGTATATCGCAGCCCAACTTGGCGTAAAATCACACAGCAAGAGTTTTCCACTCTTGCAAAAGAAGTGATAGGCAGCGATGTTACACTGCTTGATAAGGACTGTAAGGAGTTATGGAAAATGCTTATAACGGATTATGATATCCAAATCGACAACAGTTTCCTGAAAGACTCCAAGTACCTTATTAATTTTGCAGACTGCGTATATGATATACGCAACGGCAAAATAAGAAAGCATTGCAAAGACGACTATAGTTTTACTTATATAGATGTAAATCTTTGCGATGCACCCGTTAATAACGGATATTTTGACAGGTTTGTATGCAATGCTTCTGCTGAAAATGAAGTCGGCGGAAGTGAAGCATATCAGCAGGAATGGAGACAGCTTGCCCTTGAAATATTGGGCTGTATTATTTCCGGTGTTAATCCAAAAGCCTTCTTTGTGTTGTATGGCGAAAAAAGTACGGGTAAGTCGCAGTTTGCAAACTTTTGTCAGGAACTTCTTGGCAAAAACCTCTGCACAGCGTTAAGAAAACCTAACGATTTAGCACGGCAGTTTAAAACGGGAGATTTATTTGGTAAGAAGCTGTGCAGTGCCGCAGATATTCCAAATTCTCCAATAAGTCCCGAAGCTGTCGCTGCAATCAAAAGCATTACCGGAAACGACTGGATCGAGGGTGAACAGAAGTACAAGAATACATTTACTTTTAAAAATGAAGCTTCTTTGCTTATGTCAACCAATCACAAGATCAGTATCGCCGATGGGGCTGATGATGCTTTCTTCGACAGAATGGTTTGTCTTCCGTTTAGGAATTCTGTTCCTCGTGAAAAGCAGATAAAAGATTTGTCTGAAAAGTTTATGGAGGAACGTACATATATCGTCAAGGCGGCACTTGAGGCTCTTATGAACCTCATAGAGAATAACTACGTATTTACATCTGTGAACTTTGATGAAAATTCACTTGTTCGCAGTGTAAATGTTTCCGATGAATCGGTGGAGCATTTTATAGAGGAATGCTGTATATACGATGAAGGAACACGAATAACGAACCCTGAAATTTATGAAAAATATGTGGAATTCTGTAAAACAGAAGGGCATTATTCTGAGTCAAGGGTGAACTTTGGCAAAAAGTTCAAGCCTATGATAAAGGACAAGTTCCCAAGTGTAAGGGAAGCTAATACAGCTGAAGCAAGGGGGTATGTAAATTTTAAACTGGTTTAATATTTCATAAGCGAAAATGCGTTTATTGAAAAAATATATTATATAACAGAAGGAGTTGATGACATATTATTTACTCAAAAAAGAACCGCCGATATGGTTTTGGTGAACACTCGGCGGCTCGAAATACGGGGCATTGTATGGGAACATACGATGCCTCATACATGCCGTTTTTATTATATCAATAAAAGAACGGCAGTACAACCCCAATTTTATACAAAAATAAAACGATAGGAGGAAATCTTATGATTGAAACAAAGGTACTTGAAAGATACCCCAAGAGGGCTACCTTGCGTGAAGCAGCTAAATTATTGGGCTTCAGCGAATATTCCGTTAACCAGATGTGTAAGCAGGGTATTTTGCCGTACATAACAGTGGGCAGACGGCGCTTTGTTTTGATGGATCTGGCAGAAGCGGCAATAGAAGCCGAAGCAAGGGCAACACAGCAAAAGCGGCGTGAGGAACTTGAAGAAGCAACTAAGCCCCAAGTACAAGAGATACATTTTGGCAAGCATTATCAGGAAATCAAAAAGTTAGTATGAACATACATCCCCCCTTTGTCGTGTTGAGGCAAAGGGGGTTTTTAAGTCGGAAAGGAGTTATTATGGCAACAGTAACGAAATTAAAAAATAAGGATGGCACATACAGCTACAAAATTTCCGTAAGCCTTGGCTACAATGAACATACGGGCAAGAGAATGCGTGAAACAACCACATTCAGACCTACACCTACGTTAAATGCAAAGCAGCAGGAAAAAGAGGTAGAGGACTTTGTGCGCAGTTTTGAGAGCCGCGTAAAAAACGGCAAATATTTCGAGGGCGAAAAGGTCAGCTTCTATGAGTTCGTCCTTAAATGGCTTGATTATGCCAAGCAAAACCTTGAACCATCAACTCTGACATCATATGCAAACTACTTGGACAAGCAGCTTATACCACGTTTTGGACATATGAAACTCGCTGATATAAAGCCTTTGCATCTGCTTGAATTCTATCAGTATTTACAGACAGACGGAGCCAGAGCAGATGGCAAAAAAGGCGGATATTCCAATCAAACTATAAAGAAATGCCATGCTGTAATGTCTTCTATACTTTCGGCAGCTTACAAATGGGAGCTTATAGACAGCAATCCGTGTGATAAAGTATCGCCGCCTAAAAAGCATGAGAAGACACGCAACAGATGCTTTACCATGGAGCAGACGGAACTGTTTTTACAGGCACTTGACAGGGAATATTCTTATGAACACAGCCCTCATATAAGAAATCTGCCCAATGGAGAGCAAATAGTTATTAAGGGCTACACGGAGAAAAAGAAAATAGCCTTACAGTATAAGGTGTTTTTCTACATAGCTTTATTCAGCGGCTGCCGACGGGAAGAGATCATCAATATCAAATGGAGTAAAATATCGTTTGAGAACTGTACTGTACTAATAGACAGTGCCGTAGGTGTTTCAAGCAAAGGGGCTTATGAAAAAAGTACCAAAAATAAGGGCAGCAATCGTCTTATATCACTTCCTGCCAATGTTATAGACTTACTGAAAGAATACCTAGAGGAATGGCGTTATACAAGGGCAAAACTCGGCGAATTATGGAAAGGTGACGATTATATTTTCATTCAGGATACCGGTAAACGTATGGATATTTCAACGCCTTCCCATGTGTTCTGCGATCTGATAGCCAAATATAATTCGGAAGTAAGCGAGGAATATAGACTCCCGAATATAACTTTACATGGACTCAGGCACACGCACGCATCCTTGCTTATAGCCGCAAATACAGATGTAAAGACAGTTTCGGCAAGATTAGGTCATTCTTCGCCGAATACGACTTTGCAGGTCTACAGCCACGCTTTCAGAAAAGCCGATGAAAAGGCTGCCGACATCATCGGAAATATGTTTAATAAGGCTGTGCCTACAGATGAATAAAATCAAATATAAGGTATAAAGGGGTTATATTGGTTATGATTTGATCGGTATATCCTCTTTTTGTTTGCCGATTTTGTAAATCCATTTCACAAAAGTGACTATAATTGCCTATTTATTAAAATGATTTTATAAAACGAAAAGCAAGATCAACATTGTATTACTAAAATTTACAATATAGCAATGTCAGGATATGACGCTCACGAAAAAGTAATACGAAAAATTACCAATAAAATTAAGAGAATTAAACTGTCTGATGTCTTTGTATTTTTACCCAATGGACACTAAATGGACACTATTTTGCATAGTGTCCGCAGGTCAAATGAAAAACCCGCTTTCCAAAACAAGCTTGGAAAGCGGGTTTCACTTGAAGCTGATAACGGGAGTCGAACCCGTGACCTCAGCACTACCAATGCTGCGCTCTACCTACTGAGCTATATCAGCGCATCAACAACAGATATATTATACCTCAAACGAGGACTGTTGTCAATGCTTTTTGTTAATTTCGTGTCAAAAATATTTTTATGCCTTGCCTGTTAAAACTGCGCGTACTTTGCCTTTCGGGTCGCTGATAAGTACGGAAACAAGCCATATTATCAGACCGAATGCAACTACGGACAAACCAAGGTAAGCATCATTGAGCATATCTGCTGCGGCAGGGGTGAAGAAGTCTGCGCCGAGTTCGATATACTCGGCAACGGCATCAACGAACCACATAAGCGAAGCGCCCCAATACATAAGCGCAAGTCTGCCGATCTTCATATTGCTGTCATTAGACGTGTACCAGGAAACAGTGGAGATAACAGCGGCAAAAACCGCAATAAGCAATGTCATTTTGCGGCGCTCCTTTCAGCTTCGGCTTTCTTTGCGATCTTGCTTGAAGCATAGACAATAACGAACCAAACCGCCGTAACAAGCACTGCCATGCCAACACCCGATGTTGCCATTTCATGCAGCATTTCTATTCTGTCCGCAGGGTCTACTGCGTTTGTAAGAAACGGGAACCATGGGGTAACTTCTCCATGCCATACATGCTCAAAAGCAAGCAGAGCGCTGCCGCCCCAAAGCATATTGTTGAGCCAATCCATTCTTTTTACAAAAATATTTGTGATCTCGGTATTATTCTTCTTTGCGCTGCTGTCGGCAGCTTTTTTGGCAATAGTCGTAACGATCGCTTCTGTTGCGGGTACTGTAAAACAAGCCATATTTATTCCTCCTTAAAAACCACTTCAGCGGCTGTTTTTTTCTATTATAGCATTAAAAGGAATATTTTTCAATAAAAAATTTTGCCTTAATATAAAATCTGCTGTTACAGGCAATGCTGTTGTATATGATATTGCAAAAACGGGTGCGCTTTTTATGGCTTGGCGGCGGTTTGAAATTTTTTCTGTAAATCAGGATCCTATGATAATTAAGGTTTTAATAATTGGGACGGCTATGCCGATTTTTTCTGCTTGATAGCTTTTTTAACTGCTTTTGCGCAAACAGTTTGATCAATGCGGCAGTCGGTACGGCAAAGACCATTCCCCACAGTCCGAAAAGGTTGCCCGCAACACCCAGGGCTATAATGACGGGTACGGGGCTTAAACTGACATTTTCGCCGACCACTTTCGGTACTATGATAAGGCTGTCTATCTGCTGCAAAACAAGCATAACAAAGGCAGCAAGCACGGCTTTTCCGATACCGCCGCTTACAAGTGCGGTTATAAAAGACAGCACAAGTCCCATTATTGCGCCGAAATAGGGTATGATGTTCGTAAATCCCGATATTATACCTATCGGCACGGAAAACGGCAGTTTCATTATGCTTAAAGCCGAGGCAATAAGCACCGACATTAACAGTGCATCCGTAAGCTGACCGCGGATATAGCCCGAAAATACTTCGTGTATCTCTTTAACGGCGCTTATCAGCGCTGTATACAGGTTTTCGGACAGGATAAGCGACAAAATACGCTTTGCGGTGCGCAGGATATGCTTTTTGTCTTTAAGATAATAAAAAGCGATAATAAGGCTTAAAACAATGTTGATAAGCCATTTTCCTATATTCTGTGCGGCGGTGATACAGTCAATATCTATATTTGAGATACGCCTGTCAAGGCTTGGTATAAGGCCGAAAAAATCATAGCGGCGGACAATGGACATAAGCTCGGTGTAAAAAGCGGTGAATTGGGTCTTGTACTGCACGGCGGCAAGATAGAGCGCGTTAGCGGTGTTGTCGGGGTCGTAAGAACGGATGTTTTTAATAAAAGCGAAAATTGCTGTAACGATAAGAAGTATAAGAATAAAGTAGAGCAGGGAGACCGCCAAAAGACGGCTCGTATGTGATTTTTTCTGTATAAAGCCCACAAGCGGGTCAAGGATATACGCGATAAGAAAACCGATAAGCACTATCGCAAAAACCTCGCATATCCTGCCTGCCGCAAGGGTAAGACCGTTGAGCATGCTCCCTATATTGGTAAGGGCATACACAAGCGCATCAATAAGATATTTGCAGATGTATACCGCCGCAAACAGCGCGGTAAAGTACGCGCCGATGCGGAAGTATTCGTTTTTAAAAAAAGCTCTCAAAGTATAGCTCCTTTTTTCAGATACCTTTTTTCAATACTGCGGTAAGGAAGTTCCAGACGCGCTCGATCGACATTATCTCCGCGCGTTCTTTCGGGGTGTGTATATCAAGCAGGTTCGGCCCGAACGATATCATATCCATATCGGGTATTTTTTCACCGATAAGACCGCACTCAAGACCTGCGTGTACGGTTTCGACAACGGGGTCTTTGCCGTACATTTTTTTGTATTCGCTCACAAATATATCGCGCAGGGGCGACTCGTTTTTAAACTCCCATGCAGGGTAATCACCTATAAAATCAAGCCTGCCGCCGCAAACTTCCGTAAGCTTTTTCACACGTCCGAAAAGTTCGGTTTTAAGGCTCGCCGTGCTGCTTCGCAGGGCGCAGATAAACTCAACGTCATCTTCGTTTTGCCTGATAACGCCGAGATTGTTCGATACCTCGGGCATACCGAGTGCAAGATTATTGCTCTGCACACCGTTTGGCACAAGCGCCGCAAAAGTTGAAAGACGTTCTGCGCTTTCGGCAGTAAATACCCTGCCGGCGGAGGTTTTTTCTATGCTTATTTTTACCTCGTCCTTGCCGTTTAATTCATTCAAAAATGTCTTTTCGATAATTTTTATATGTTCCGAAATATCCTCAAAAGGTGCGGAAGTTGCCAGCACCATTTCTGCTGTACGCGGTATCGCATTGTCCTTTGCACCGCCGAAAACCTCCGCAATGGCAAGGTCGGAAAAGTCAGCCTTTAACATATCATAAATGCGCAGTATAAGCTTGTTTGCGTTGCCGCGCTCCTTGTGTATCTCAATGCCCGAATGTCCGCCCTGTAAGCCGCTTATGCTCACAAGATAAGCGGGTGCGGTGTTTTTCTCGTACTCAACGGGGATGTGCGAATGTGTTTTTACACCGCCTGCACAGCCGACAGTGAACACGCCCTCTATCTCGGAGTCGATATTCAGAAGCAGACGTGCCGAAATAAGCTTCGGGTCAAAGGCTGCCGCACCGAGCATACCCACTTCCTCATCAGTGGTTATAAGCACCTCGAGCGCAGGGTGGGGCAGGTCATCATCTTCAAGCAGAGCAAGCGCCATAGCAACCGCAATGCCGTCATCCGCACCTAAAGTCGTGCCGCCTGCGTGTATATATTCTCCGTCATATATCACCTTTATGGGGTCTTTTGTGAAATCGTGCTCCACATCGGCATTTTTCTCGCAAACCATATCCATATGGCCCTGTATGCAGACGGGTCTGAAACTTTCCATACCATTTGAAGCGGCTTTTTTGATGATGACATTGTTTGCCTTGTCCTGATGTGCAAGCAAGCCTTTTTCTTTGGCAAATGCCATAAGATAGTCGCTGACCGCCTTTTCGTTTCCCGAACCCCGCGGTATTTTGTTTATCTCCTCAAAATAGTGTAAAACACGGCTGCAATTTAAGTTTTTCATATATATCACCTTTTATTATGTTTCTCCTTTTTGCGTGACAGCTCTCTACAGACTTGCAAGTGTATCTTTGATGCACGCAGACAAGTCTGCTAATTGGTAAAAAAACTGTTTTTTGCCAGAGGGTGGAGCTTAATGCGACA
>JAGAHK010000394.1 GCA_017627115.1 Bacillota bacterium
AAATGTCCTTTACTATAACCCTGCGGGGCATGCACACGACTGCGTACAAGGAATAAAGCCGCTTTGCGGCTCGCAGTCGGCGCAAGTAAACGCCCAAAGTCCAAAGACTTTTGTCGTTTACTATATTTATTTTTCCAGCACAAGCAGTTTTCCGTCGGGAGAGTTGACCCACACGCTTTTTATAAGGCGCAGTTTATATTTTATGCCGTTATGTGTGCCGCTTGTTTCGTTGTCGGCATCAAAAAATCTGCTCACAAGTTCCTGTGCGGCGCTGCCGTAGGTATCGTTTATATCCAGCTGTTCAAGGTTGGTCTTTGTAAGCCCCGACACAAAATCGCCGTTTTGCCAATAGATATAAACGCAGTCTATATCATCCTTATCCATAAACAAAACTGTCTGCAAAGGCGCATTTTTATATACGCAGTCCTCCGACGGTCTATGCACAAGCGAATTGAGCATATGCTCGCTGTTCGAGAAAGTAAGGATATTTTTGCCCGTATACACAAAGTTTTGGGCATCCTTTTCATAGACCATAGGTTTAGTATAGTCTTTGCCGAGGCGTGTACCGCAGTAGATAAGCCCCGTGCGTTTTTCAATATTCCGTGCAAAGGTGTTGTATTCTTCCGTTTTAAGATATACATCGGTGATGTTATTGTAATATTCGGACAAACCGTCACTTTCCTGCACCATGATGAAGTTTTTGTATTTTTTGTCGCGGTATACGCCTATATCGTCACTTTTTTCCGCAAAGACCTCATCCGTTATATCGTCCATTTCCGAAAGGAAGTTTTCCATATCGGGCGGTTAGATAACGTCATCGGGTTTTTTCTCTTCGTCTATAACAAAGGTATCATCACCGTTTACAACACGGCGGCCGCCCGTCATATTAAAGTCGGAGATGACTTTGACGATCTCCGCCGAGCGTGCAGTCTCGGACGTATTGTCCATAATGCTGTAGTCAAGTCCCTCATAATATTGCGCACTGCCGCAAGCCGTAAAACACAGGCAGAACAACGCTGCCGCAAATAGTTTTTTCATTTTGCAGCCCTCCTTTTTACAAGACAGTTGATAATAATGCCTGCCGCCGCACCGACTACCGCACCGATAACGAAACTCAACCAAAGCGAATTTTCGCCAAAACCGAGAAGCGTATGACCGACAGAGCCAAAGAAAACTGCCGCCGCCGCTATACAGACCTTATCGGTATGACGGTATCTGAAAAGCGGATGGTTCGACTCACCGCCGCCGTAAAGTTTAACGCAAAGCGGCACAGCGACCGCAAGTATAACAAGGCTGACCATGACCCATATCACTGTTTCGGTATAAGCATAGGCATGAGGCGAAACGGTTGTAAGCCACTGCGCAATAAGCACGCTGAAAGGTCTCTCGCCGTCCGATACAATACTCAAAAAATCATTGAAAGCAAATGCCGCCGCCGCAAAAAATATGCCAAGCATACAGCCGTGTACGGAATTTCTGCAAAGGCAGCAGCACAACGCCAAAAACCAGTAAAGCGCAGCGGCGAACAGCGCTGCCGTTACTGCGGCGATCACCATAGAGAAAGGCGAGAGCCATCCATTGCCGAACAGGTCGGGACCCGTATGCCGCATTATATAAAACACATAGTCGAACTTATGAAAAAGAACCGCACATACGCAGGCATAAGCCGCAAGAAAAATACCAAGCACCGCCAAAAACGCGGTAAATTTACTTAAAAGAAGCTTCTTGTCGGTGTAGGGCAACGCCTGTTTAAAAAGCAGGCTGTCCCTGCCGAACTGTACAAACACAAACAGCAGCACCCACCAGCCGCAGCAGGTAAACAAAACGCCGTAAACGGGTACAAAATGTGAGTAGCCGGCCGTAAAATCAAGCATGGAGTCAAAGGCATCCGACATCAGCTCACTGCCGAGATTGCCGCCCATATAGATAACAACCAGCAGCACAGCCACCCATGCCACCCAGAGATTTCTTTTAAGCTCAACTTTTATTACAGGTAAAATGCTCATATCTCCACCTCCAGCGAAAACAGCTTATTAAGCGCAAACATTGTTATGACAGCGCCGATAGCAAGGAAGATGAGGCCCCTTAAAAGAGTACCTGCAAAAACGCTGCATTCTTCGACCGAAAAGCCATAGAACACGAAAGCGCCCTCAAGCATAAGCACCGCATAAACAAGGTATTTTACGGGTTTGAACATAAATACGCTGCCCGCGCGTTCAAGGTATGCCGCCCTGCTCAATACATAGCCGCCCGCAAACAAAAGCGCAATTACAACAAGAGCAATAACCGTAAAGACAGGCGTATTTAAAAATATATTTTCAAGCTTATCAAGTACTTTTATGCCAAAACTGCTGACAGCATAAAGATCGTATCTGTTGCAGAATACATCAACGCTTCGCAGGAAACCAAAGGCACCGAATAAAGCCACAGCAACGGTAAGCGACGCATAAACGGGCTTTCCGAAAAGATTTTGCGCAAACATAACAAGGGTGTAAAGCGCAGTTATAACAAGGTATACAGACCATATCATCCTGCCGCAGTTTGCACTTTCACGTCCGAAACCGCCGACAGTTGTTTCAAGCGCCAAAAGCCTTTCATCAAGGGCATTGACAACAGGCATTATCCTGTTGAGCCACAAGCCCGCGATGATATAATCCGCAAGAAACACAAGCGATATGGCAATAAAACCTGCAAGCCATTTATCCGCAAACATACTGCCGCGCTTATAAGGCAAAGCCCCCACAAAGCTTGCCGTCTTTTTTCTGCGTTCGTAGACAAAAGCATAGACCGCAAAAGAAACGGCAGCCGCAAAACCACAGCCGAAAAGTCTGCCGATGTTCTCGCTTATAACGGAGTCCGCCGCCTGGCGCAGTTCGGGAACGGATACACCGAGTTCATTGCTTTGCAGATACATACCGTTGGCGAATACCGCATTATCAAAATCGTTTTCGGCATAGTCCTCGAAAAACGAAGCATTGCCTTTATCCTCAAAAAACGCTCTGTCCACGTTATTTGCCGTAACAAGGGCATTTATTTCGTTTATACCCTTTTCCGCCTCCGACATATCTCTTTTTGTCATTACCGCAAGCGCCATTATAACAATAACGCTGAATATTATATATTTTTTGAAAT
>JAGAHK010000395.1 GCA_017627115.1 Bacillota bacterium
AAGATAATGGATCTCTTTGATGAAATGGGCTGCCGTGCTTCCGACCACGCTTTCACATATGTTCCCTGCGTAAAGGCAAGCGAAGCAGAACTTGACGCTATTCTTGCAAAGGCACTTTCAGGCACAAAGCCCGAAAAAATAGAGATAGACAAGTATCGCACACAGCTTATGCTCTTCCTCGGCGGCGAGTATACAAAGCGCGATTGGGCTATGGAGCTTCATATGAACATCAAGCGTGACAACAACACAAAGATGTTTGAGAAGATGGGTCCCGATACAGGTTTTGACTGTATATCCGATTGGTCGAGCTGTGAGGGCCTTACAAACCTTATGGATCTACTCAACTACAATGACAGCCTGCCCAAGACACTTCTTTTTGCAGGCAACCCTGCTGACAACCAGGTTATCGGTACTATCCTTGGCTGCTTCCAGTCAAGCGAGGCTGCAAGCAAGATACAGTTCGGTACTGCATGGTGGTTCAATGACAATAAGGATGGTATGGAATTACAGATAAAGGCACTCGGTAACCTCGGTGTGCTTGGCAAGTTTGTAGGTATGCTTACAGACAGCCGCAGCTTCCTTTCTTATCCCAGACATGAATATTTCAGAAGAATTCTCTGCAATATCATCGGTCAGTGGATAGAAGACGGCGAATATGACAGCGATATAGAGTTCGCAGGTCAGATAGTTAAGGATATCTGCTATAATAACGCAGCTGCATATTTCAGGCTTTAAGGAGTTGTAATTAAATGAAACACAGGATCATTTCGCTGATCCTGGGCTCATTGCTTGCATTAAACGGCATCTGTGCAGTCTCGGCTGCGCAGGATGCCGGTTTTTACAATGCGGAAGCCTACGGGTCGGCATCATTCGCCGCTGAGGGCGGAAATATGTATTGTGACGAGCGCGGTATAATAACAAGCGCAGACAAAACCGTCACAGATGTTGATGTGCCATCGTATATAGGCGACACTAAAATAGTTGGGATAGGCGAAAGAGCTTTTTGGCAGTGTACGGAGCTCAAAAGCGTTACCATACCCGATACGGTCTATGCAATAGACGATTATGCTTTTGCGGACTGTACAAATCTTAAAACAATAAAGCTGCCCGACAGTCTGGAGGGCATAGGCATAGGTGCTTTCAGCCGCTGCTCGGCGCTGACTTCAATTGAGATACCGCCCCTTGTGACTGAACTCGATACAAAAGTTTTTGAATTTTCGGGACTTAAAAGTATTGTGATACCGCCTACCGTGCAGACGATAGCTGACCAGACTTTCGACTTCTGCGAGAGCCTTGAAAGCGTGACACTGAATGAGGGGCTTGAATATATCGGCACAAGAGCGTTTGAGTATTGCACAAGTCTTACCGAAATAAAGATACCCAAGGGCATAAAAACAATGAAAGGCAATATTTTCAGCTCTTGCCGTAATTTGAAAAAGGCAGAACTGCCCGATGATATGACGGAGATACCGACAGGACTGTTCTATAGCTGCAATTCGCTGACGAATATAACTTTCCCGGAGGGTCTGGTCAAGATAAACAGTTATGCATTTGAACATTGCGCCAAGCTGGCATCGGTCAATTTCCCTGAGGGAGTGACCGAAATAGGCACCGGCGCGTTTGCGCATATATCCTCTTTGGAATCGGTGCGTTTGCCCGATGGTCTGACCGAGGTGAGCGATCTTTGCTTTTACAGCTGCAACGGCTTGAAAAGCGTTTATCTGCCCGACGGTATAACCCGTATCGGTGATTCGGCTTTTGCGGGCTGCACCAAACTTACGGGCGTGACTTTGCCGAAGACTCTCAAAAAGATAGATGCAAGCGGTTTTGGCGACTGTTTGGCGCTCACTTCGCTTGTTCTTCCCGAAACGGTCGAGGAAATGGGTATGAACGGTTTGAGAAACACGGGCATAACATCGCTTACGGTCAAAAACAAGGATACACAGTTCGGACGCTATGCGCTGGGATATAACAAAAACCTTAAAAGGGTGTATTGTTATAAGGACAGTACGGCGGATGACTCCTCCTTGTATACGGAGTCGGTGACATTCGTTTATTTTACGGATATTCTTAACGGCGACGCGGATGCGGACGGCAAACTTACAGCCGCCGATTCAACGGAGATACTGCAAAAGGTATTGAACAGATCTTATACCATGCCTATCGAAGCAAAAACCGCGGAGTACGAAAAATATCTTGATGTGGATACTGACGGAAGTCTGTCTGCCGCAGATGCTTTGACGGTAATGCAGAAAGTGCTGAACAATTCATTTGTGATGGAGATAGATAAGAAATAACGAGAAA
>JAGAHK010000396.1 GCA_017627115.1 Bacillota bacterium
GTAAGTCAGCAGTTCGTCAACGGAACGGTCTTTCAGATAAGGTTTGCGCAAGGTGTTGTGTCCCGAAAGGCGCTGTTCCATATAGTCGCACCACAACCTGCGCACGCTTTGGTTGCGTGCATCAACGGGCATTGTGGCAAACTCGAATATCTCGACCTTGTTTTCCTCTATGCCGAGACGTTGATATATATGTCTTATCAGGGAAATGTTTACAAGAGCTTCCTGTAGGTTTTCCTTTATGTATATATCGGGAACGGCATAATAATTCCATGCCGTGATGGCGTTTTTAAGACCGACATACTCATCATCAAGCACCTGTTTCGGGAAACCGACACAAATGCCGCCGACTTTCTGCGTGCGTGTATTGAGGTTTTTGGCTATATATTTAAGTTCTTTTTCGCCGTGCGCATTCACATAGCCGACATCAAATTTACCGCGGCGCCCCGCCCTGCCCGCAATTTGCTTTATCTCGCCCGAAGTGAGCAGGCGGCTGCGTATGCCGTCAAACTTATAGACTTCCATAAAAATAACACGGCGCACGGGCAGATTTACACCCATACCTATAGCATCGGTGGTGACAAGCACCGTCGATCTGCCGTTTATAAAGTTTTCAAACTGTTGTTTGCGTGTTTCATACGGCAGTGCGCCGTAAAGCACACTCACATCTATGCCCATTTTGATAAGCTGTGCGCCGATAGCATTTACTTTTTGCTTTGAAAAAACAACAAGAGCATCTCCCGGCTGCACATCCTCCATATTAAAAGGCTTGTCCTCTATCTCAAGCGGCGTTTTGCGGCGGTGGTTTATGACCTCGTAAAAATCACCGCAGGCATCCACAAGCTTTATCAGCACATCCAGCGCCTCGGATGCGGTGCAAAGACAGACCTCCGCTGCCCTTATGCCCATTATCGCCCTTGTCCATGCATAACCGCGCGAATTGTCGGCTATCATCTGACATTCGTCGATTACCGCAACATCATATTCCTCGCCGAAGTCCGCAAGCTCGACTGTCGATGCTATATGCTTTGCATTTTCTACCCTGCGCTCTTCCTCGCCCGTTACAAAACTGCACGGCACGCCCTCACTGTTGAGTCTGTCGCTTATCTCCAGCGCAAGCAGGCGCAAAGGCGAAAGATACGCGCCTTTTTCAGCCTTTTTCATAAGCTGTATCGAACTGTATGTCTTGCCGCTGTTCGTTTTGCCGACATGTATGTAAAACATACGGCGCTTGACCTGACGTTTGCTTTCAAGGTCGAAGCGGCGGCTCAGGGCACTGTCTATCTGTTCAAGCGAATAGGCATACTCACTGATATTTATGACCGCGCGTATATCCGAGTTAAAAAACATAGAATAAGCGCCCGGATGTTTTAAAAACGGGCGCAGATCGGCACAGGCGGGATTTTTCAGCGAAGCTTTCTCTTTCATAAGCTTTGCCGCCTCAAACACCGCTGCCATATCCATAAGACGATCGAGCTTTTTCTCTGCCTCTGTATCGTAAGTTAAATTCGGATATAACTTTTTTATGTTGTAATACTTGTAAAAAAGTGCTTTGATATTGAGTATAAAGCCCGCACCGAAGTTTTTGCCGACCGAAGCAAGCATCTGTTCAACAGCAGAACCGAATGTATTTACAAATTTTACCGCATTTTTTCTGCGCACATAAAAGTTTTTGGGCGGAAGTATATCCTCACTTTTATAGCCGTTTACAAAATCAAGGATAAGCTTTTTGTCTTCCTGTGTGTATTTTATTTTATCAAGA
>JAGAHK010000397.1 GCA_017627115.1 Bacillota bacterium
TAAAAAGGCTATGGAACAGGAAATAGCGGCAAGTTTTGGCGGACGAGTTGCAGAGAGCCTTGTATGCGGCGATATATCTTCGGGTGCATCGGGTGATATTCAGCAGGCAACGAATATGGCGCGCCTTATGGTCACAAAATACGGTATGAGCGAGAAACTCGGTCCTATTCTTTTCGGTGACGATCAGCAGGAAGTTTTCCTCGGCAGGGATTTCGGACATACCAAAAACTATAGCGAAGAGATCGCCAAAACAATAGACGAGGAGATAAAACGCATAATCTCCGAGGCGTATGACCTTGCGAAAAGAACGCTTGAGGACAATATGGATTCGCTTCACAAAGCGGCACAGCTGCTTATGGAGAAAGAAAAAATAACAGGCGAAGAACTGCGTGAGATAATCCGCGGAACAGGCTCTGTTGATACAATTGAAAATGATTGAGTCTGTTAGGATGTCATCGGTATAAAAAATAAGGGGCTGTTGCAGTGGTCTTTACTGCAACGGCCCCTTTTATATGGTTTATAATTTTAAAATATCATTTATTCCAAAAAGCCAAAGCAGCTTTTCCTTGACTTTTTTGCCTGTACTGCGCTCAATGGCTTTTGCATATAGGTCAAGCTGTATCTTGTACCTGTCTGTCATCGGCTGCACATTCCCGTTTTCGATATGGTCGGTTTTATAGTCGAGCAGTACTATGCCGTCATTTTCTTCAAAAAACAGGTCGATTATGCCGTCAACATGGATAAGTTCCTTATCATCTTTATATACTTCGTCACCGTATATCTCATATGGAGTAAGTCCAAGTGTGAACGCAGTTTCGCGGCGCACATATGCCGATTTGGCAATTCGTTTGCATATCTCGCTTTCCAGAAAAGCGTGGATCTTTTTATCGTTTATCAGTTTTGTTTCTTTTTCGGTCATTATGCCTTTTTCGATAAGACTTTGGCGGTATGTATTTATCTCGTCATATGTCCTTATATTAAAGTCTATATGCTCCATGAAACTGTGATAGAGTGTACCGCGTGATGCGCCGCTGATCGGCTGTTCGTCTTTATCAAATTCGGGGGCTTTGTATTCTCTTTCGTTTTCTTTCAATACATCGGTCTCGGGTGCGTTTTCCTCATAATAACGGTGTTTTATTTCAGATATTGAAGTCTTGCTCGGCAGGTTTGCAATATGTATATATGGATATATCCAGCCGAGTAATTCGGCAGCTTCGTTTTTATCAGCTATATAGCCGTCCATAGCGGAAAAAAGATCGTTTAGGTCATTTTGAACCGCTTCTTTTTCGGCAGTCACTTTTATAAGCTCCCCAAAACTGTCTTTATCGTAAAAATAAAAATTGCAGTTGAAGTCAAAATCGTTGATAAAGCTGTTGTAATACAGACTGCCCCCCGAATTTGCCGAATGATTGCTGCGGCCGTAGGCGGTAAGCAGCCAATCCATATATGTGTCCGCATTTTGCATAAAGCCGCAGGGCAGGGTGTTCTCTGCGAATGTCGTGTATGCGGCAGCTCGCGAAAAAGCCTTTGTTCCGCGTGTTGCACCGACCATATACAGCTTTTCTTTGGCGCGTGTCATACCCACATATAAAAGCCGAAGGTTTTCGTGCATTGAATCAAGCTCGTTGCTTTCGTCAACGCAAAGATTAGTCAGTGTGTTGGAGATCGTGCGTTCTTCGGGATCTATAAGCTTCATGCCTATGCCGAGATCCTGATTGAGTATAACGGAATTGCTGTCCTGTATTTTTGTCCTGTCTTTTGAAAAACCGCCGCGGCGTCTGAAAGATGCACACATCTGCGGCAGAAAAACAACGGGAAACTCAAGCCCCTTGCTTTGGTGCATCGTCATGATAACAACGCTGTTGGTCTGTGCACTCATGCCCGAGCCTGCGGTCATGCCTGTTTTGGCAAGTCCGTCAAGATAGCTTATAAAGCCGTAAAGATCACCTGTGTCTATGTTGTCATATTCAAAGGCAATTCCAAGCAGTGTATCGAGATTGCGCTTTCTCTGCTCTCCGCCCGAAAGCAGCGCCATACAGGCATAAAGCCCTGTTTCGCGATATATGGTCTCCACAAGCTCGCCGAGGGGAACAAGCTGTTTTGACATATATTTATACCGCTTTACATCATTGAGAAAACGTCTTATTTTTGCCGCAGTCTCGTCATCTGCATTATACTTTGCCACACTGTTGTAAAAATATCTTTCGTTTTTATCATATATTTTTACCAGTTCTTCCGCTGTCAGTCCGTATGCCGCACTGAAAAGCACACTGACGAGTTCCGTATCCTGCAATGGATTATCTATTATCTTTAAATATGATGTCAGCAGCTGCACTTCAAGCGTTTCAAAAAGCGAGATACTCTGTTCCGTTATTACGGGTATGCCGTATTTTTGCAGTATATCGGCAAAAACGGGGATAGGAGCCCGCTTTCTCAATAATATGACTATATCGCGCGGTTCTATCCTGCGGCGTATCTTTGTCTTGGTATCCTCTACCACAAACGTGGGGTCGTCAAGCAGATCTCTTATGCGTGAAGCGGTATAAACGGCTTCACAGCCGAAACCTTTGTTTTCGGTTCCGATAACCGATTCTATATCTGCATCCTCACTTATGCCCGAGGTATTTATATAGCATAGTTCAACTGCCTCGGCTTTTTTGTCTATGGGCGTATAATCGGCACCGCAGTTAAGGGCAGTGCTTTCGTTATAATCAACATCTCCGAAAGCTTTGCTCATAAGCTGGAAGAAAAAGAAATTTGTAGTATCGAGAATGTTTTTGCGCGAACGGAAGTTCTTATTCAGCTGTATAAGACATTCATTCTCGCTCTCTTCGCTGAATTTTTCGTATTTATCGGCAAATATCTCGGGATTTGCCTTGCGGAATTTGTATATACACTGTTTTATATCGCCTACCATAAAGCGGTTCGGCGCGTTTTCGGATCTACGGGAGACCGCTTCGAGTATGCTGTCCTGAATAAAACTGCAATCCTGATACTCATCTATTATTATCTCTTTAAAACGCTCCTTGTAAGTTTTTGCGACCGCAGTGGGCTTTCCGTCCTTGTCAACAAGTATATCGAGCGCATAATGCGCAATATCATCAAATTCGGCAAGACGGTTTTTGCGTTTTTCCTCCGAGTAAGCATCATAGAATTCTTTTACCGTATTTACAAGCTTATCGGTTGTGGAACGCAGCAGAAGAATATTCTCACGCCAGTTTTCAAGAGGCAGTCGGGCAAGAAAATCGACTGTTTTGCCAAAAAGCTCCTGTGCGGTATCGTACATATGTTTAAGCAAAGTGCCGCTTGCTGTTTTTTTGGCATCGGTGTTTGTGAAATTGGGTATCTTTTCCGATGACATATAGGCATAAAGACGGGTGATATCGCTGTCTATCAGCTTTGCGGATATTTCTGCGCGTGCAGCAAGGTCAGATATCTTGGGATAGGATATATCTTCTTTTTCGCATAGTGCTATGCAGCGTGAAAGTATCTCTGTTATCTGCGCCGTATCTGTTTTTAATTTCTTCTTTATAAAACTTCCCCATACAGTATCGGAAATATCATCGGTCTTTTCTATATCAAAACTGTTCGCACATTTATCGAGCCATTTTTTGGGGTAGGGCATTGAAGATGCAAAGCGATATACCTGCAAGATCAGATTTTTGAGCGCAATATCGCTTGTTGTGGGGCAAAAATGCTCTATAAGATCAAAAAAATCAGCATTTTTTTCGGCGTATTTTGCCTTGAAAAGCTCATCTATCACGGAAAGCTGAAGCTGTGTTATTTCACCGCCGGTGATGATGCGGTAGTTGGGGTCTATATAAACAAGGTGATAATGGCTTTTTACAACGCTGCCTACGAATGAATCTATGGTAGATATGCTTGCACTGCGCATACGTTTGAGCTGGGAGAGCATTTTCTCATCCTCCGGGTGCAGCTCTGTATACTCAACTATCCTGTTATAGATTTTTTCGCGCATTTCGCTTGCAGCGGCTTCCGTAAAAGTAAGACAGAGAAAAGAATCTATATCCGCACTGTCGTTATTGTCGGTAAGTCTTGCAAGTATGCGTTCAACAAGCACGGCAGTCTTGCCCGAGCCTGCGGCCGCGCTGACAAGTATATCCGCATTGCGTTTGTTTATGGCAAATTTCTGTTCGGGTGTGTATCTGACCGCCATAAGTTACCTCCATTGATATTTTTTGATGCTTTTTGATGTGTTTTTTCGCTTTTAATTATAGTGAACGTCAAAAATATTTGGACGTTCACTATAGGATGGGGCTCATAAATAATCCGCCTTAAGCAAGCTTAAGTCCGATTATTTAATTCGCTTACTATAAATTATATCATTAAAATTCAGATAAAACAATCATTATTGTTGACGAAAGACAAAAATAGTGTTATTATCATTATAAGAACTAATTGCGATTGACAATTAAAGGGAAGGTTTTGATAAATATGGATATTTCTAAACTGAACGGGAAAGTTGCCGATGCGATGCTTAATTCGGGCTGGGACAAAAACAGAAAACATTATGCGGATGAGGCTATAGACCGTCTTGTGGAAATGGGATTTGAACTTAATGAATATGCCGAAGAAATATTGAAGGAACTTGGCGGCATCAATTTTAAATTCCGCGAAAACGATGTTACGGAAAACAGATTTTTTTACTGTGATATTGCGTTTGATCCCGTTTCGTTTGCAGAAAATGACAGGATAGGTCCATGTTATGTTTTTGCAAAAGAAACTATGTTTCCCATAGGCGGTATGCATGATTATACCGTGTATGCAGGAGAGTCGCATAAGATTTACCTTGCAGACTGGAAAAACATTGCAATAGTCGGTAATGACATTGAAGATTTCTTGAATAATATGTGTGACAGAAACTACGTGATAAACGAATATTCGCTTTGATAAAAATGTAACGGCTGCCGTGTTGATATTCGGCAGCCTTTTTTTTGCCTTTTTCAGCTTTCGCTGAACTGATTCATATAAAGCTGATAGTAAAATCCCTGTTTTTCCATAAGCTGTTTATGGCTGCCGCGCTCAATTATCTCACCGTCACGCAGTACGGCAATGAGATCGGCATTTCTTATGGTCGAAAGACGGTGTGCTATAACAAAACTTGTTCTGCCTTTCATCAGTGTGAGCATTGCCTGCTGTATTTTAACTTCCGTGCGTGTATCGACATTGCTCGTTGCCTCGTCAAGTATAAGTATCGAAGGGTCTGCAAGTATGGTACGCGCTATTGCAAGCATCTGTTTCTGTCCCTGACTTATGGTGTCGGTATCTTCGGAAAGCACAGTGTTGTAGCCCTGCGGCAGACGGCGGATAAATTCGTGAGCATTTGCAAGTATTGCCGCTTCCTTTATTTGCGGCAGGGTAGCGTTAAGGTTGCCGTAACCGATGTTTTCCGCGATAGTGCCCGAAAACAGGTAGGTGTCCTGTAAAACTATGCCAAGGTTCTCACGCAGGGAGTTTCTCTTGATCTGCGTTATATCCTTGCCGTCAATGGATATCCTGCCTTTTTGTATATCGTAAAAACGTGTGAGCAGATTGATTATTGTTGTTTTGCCTGCACCTGTGGGACCTACAAGCGCGATGGTCTGACCGGGCTCGGCATAAAGATCTATGCCTTTGAGTATTGGCTGACCTTCAACATAAGAGAAGTCCACATTCTCAAAAGCGACCCTGCCTTTAACATCGGTAAGTTCGACTGCGTTTTTTGCATCGGCAGGCTCGTTTTCAAGCTCCATTACGTCAAAAATACGCTCTGCACCCGCAACTGCGGAGAGAATGGTATTCAAAAGCTGTGATATTTCGCTGAACGGTCTTGCAAACTGTCTTGAATATAGCAAAAATGACGTTATAACGCCGAGCGGCAGCTTTAAAAGTGCACCGACTATAGCCACAACTCCGTAACTCAAACTGTTTATAAAGGTAGATACAGGTCCCATTATGCCCGAGAATACCTGTGATTTAACGCCGACATCTTTGAGCTCGCTGTTTAAGGCATTCATGTTGTTGATCATGTCTTTTTCTTTTACAAAGACCTTTACGACTTTCTGTCCCGTTATGCTTTCTTCTATCACGCCGTTAAGATCGCCGAGAACTTTCTGCTGACGCTTGAAAAAAATACGCGAACGTGAGGTTATAAAGTGGGTCGCCGTAAGCAATATCGGCACGGTGAGTACAACTACTACCGTGAGTTTTGCGCTTGAAAAAAGCATAAACCCGAATATGCCTACGATCGTGAAAATACTGCTGATAAGCTGTGTTATGCTGACATTGAGCGCATTTGATATAGTATCCACATCATTTGTTATGCGGCTCATTATATCGCCGCGCGGCGTTGTGTCAAAAAACTTGAGGGGCAGAGACTGCAATTTCTCAAACAGGTCTTTTCTTATATCCGAAACCGTGTTCTGCGCAAGATTTACAGAAAGCTGCATCTGTCCCCAACTGAAAAAAGCCGAGAACAGATAAATAACGCCAAGCAGTATTATCCTGCGCTTCAATCCGTCAAAATCCCGCGGCAGGATAAAATCATCTATAGCCGAACCTATAAGTCTTGTTGCGGTAAGATTTATAAGGGTGGAAGTGATAACAAAACCGAAAACGATAAAAAGCTTTATTTTGTGAACCCTTA
>JAGAHK010000398.1 GCA_017627115.1 Bacillota bacterium
ATTTCGCTTTACGATCATCTTAAACTGACGGCGGCTTTCGGTCTTTGTATCGGCCATTATCTTGAAGAAAACGGTATCTGCGACTACAAAGCAGAGCTTTTTGAAAAAGCAAAAGCATTTTATGCTAAGAAAGCATTTTTGATATACAGCCTTGATCTGAGCGGTATACAGAATTTTATATACAATATCGCAAGCAAGGGTGCATTAAAGGGACTTCGTGCAAGGTCGTTCTATTTGGAGATACTTATGGAAAGCTGTGTGGACGAGCTGCTTGACAGGCTTGGGCTTTGCCGTGCCAATGTGCTTTATACGGGCGGCGGACATACATATATGATCTTGCCGAATACAAATGCCACAAAAGATAACATAAACGCTTTTGAAAAAGAACTCAACGGCTGGTTTATGGAAAACTTCGGTTCACAGCTTTATGCGGCGGGCGGATATGCGGAATGTTCGTCAAATACTCTGCAAAACGACCCCGACGGCAGTTATAAAGAGATATTCCGAGAGGTCAGCAAAAATATTTCCGCCAAAAAGATGAACAGATATTCAGCGTCCGACATTGAAACGCTTAATGCACCGCATATACACGACCATTCCCGCGAATGTGTCATCTGTCATCGTTCCGATAAACTGACGGACGGAAACAAATGCTCGGTATGCAGCGGCCTTGAAAAACTGTCCTCAATGATAATAGGACAGAAAAATGCACTTTTTGTACTTACAAAAGATGAAAGCATAGAAAACAAAGTTATAATGCCCTTTGGGTGTGTACTTACCGCAGGCGATGAAAACAAGGCGAAAGAACTGATGCAAAGCAGCGATTATGTACGCTCGTACAGTAAAAACCGCCCCTATACGGGAAACAATGTCACATCAAATCTGTGGGTAGGCGATTACAGTTCCGAAAGTGAATTTTCAAAACTTATTGAAAAGAGCTGCGGAATAAAGCGGCTTGGTGTTATCCGTGCCGATGTCGATAATCTTGGACAAGCCTTTGTAAGCGGCTTTAACGGACCTTACGAGACTATTACAAGAACGGCGGTATTTTCACGCAAGCTGTCTATGTTTTTTAAACTGCACATAAAAAAAATTCTGGAAAACGGCGGCTGCACTCTTGACGAAAGCGACCCCAAAAAGAGAAATGCAGTTATCGTTTACGCAGGCGGCGACGACCTTTTTATAGTCGGTGCGTGGAACGATATTATCGGTTTTGCCGTCGATCTTCAGCAAAGTCTTGAACGATACAGTCAGGGAATGTTGACGATCTCGGCGGGCATAGGTCTTTATCCCGACAAATTCCCGATAGCCGCTATGGCAGAACAGGTGGGAGATTTGGAACATTTGAGCAAAACCTACGACAACGAAAGCAAAAACGCCGTAACTTTGTTTGACGGAGAAAACTCCTACCATTGGGACGAATTTATAAAAGAAGTATTGGATGAAAAACTTTCTGCATTGCAGGAATATTTTAAAAACAACGGCGAGCATAACACAGCGCTTCTTTATAAAATGCTTCAGCTTATCCGTGACAGAAGAAAAGAGGACAAGTTGAATATAGCACGCTTTACTTATCTTCTGGCAAGGCTGCGCCCCAATGAGGATAAACCCGAGGAAATTGCTGTATATAATTATTTTGCAAAGAAAATGTATAACTGGATAAGAAATGAGAAAGACTGCCGACAGCTTACAACGGCGATCTATCTTTATGTATATATGAACAGGGAAAGGACGG
>JAGAHK010000399.1 GCA_017627115.1 Bacillota bacterium
AATCAAAAAAGCAAAATTATTTTTGGTATCCTTAAATCAGCGTTTCCTTATAATAGTATTTTACAATATATTTAAACGGTTTTCAATTATGTCAGCCACTTGGCAAATGCCAATTTGCTGTCACACTTGAATTATAAGGCTCTGTTTGATATAATCATAATAGATAATTTATACATAGTATAAAAAGCGAGAGATTTTTATGTTTAAGGAAAGATTAAACACCGTATTTGACATAATAGGTGCAAAAAATACCGATATAGCCGATATTGCGGGCATAGACTGCTCGGCTGTAAGCCGTATGAGAAACGGCAGCCGTACACCCAAGCCGACAAGCCCTACGGCAAAAAAATTGACAGATGCCATCTGCATTTACGCCGCAAGAAACGGTAAAACCGCAAAATTATCGGAGGCGGTCTCGGACGGTAAAACCGTATCCCCCGAAAAATTAGCGGAACATCTGTTTTTGTGGTTATTTCCGGACTGTGATCCCAACGATACAGGCAGGAAGAAACAAATATATGTAGATGCTCCATACATACTCTACGGCAGAAAGCTGAATACCGCAATGAGTATTGCAGGGATAACAAATGCGGCTCTATGTGATTTTTTACATATAGATGTATCGGCAATAAGCCGTTTTCGCAACGGCACACGTATGCCCAAAGCAGGCTCAAAACTATCGGATGAAATATGCAAAGTTTTGTTTGATACCATAATGCAAAACAACAGTCTCGATCTGCTTGCCGAGACTATAGCTATCCCCAATAATGCGGTAAGCGACAGAGAAAAATGTTTTGAATATTTCAGCCGCTGGCTGTGCGACTTTGACGAAAGCGACACAGGAATATATATAGAAAAGCTGCTTGAAAATATCTCCTCTTTTTCGGCGGATATAAAAATACCCCTGCCGACCTTTGAAGAAGCAGCCAAGCACGAGATCTTATCCGACCAAAAGAGCATATATTACGGCACAGAGGGCTTGCAGACGGCAGTTATACGTTTTCTCGCTAGTGCGGTACAAAACAATGCCGAGGAACTTTTGCTGTACTCCGACCAACCAATGGACTGGATGGTAAAAGATACGGCTTTCAGGCTTAAATGGGCGGCACTGATGCGCGAATGTATCGGCAAAGGCATTAAAATACGCATCATTCACAACATAGACCGCGGCATAGCCGAAATGACGGCTGCTATAAACAGTTGGCTGCCGCTTTATATGTCGGGATTGATAGAATCTTTCTACTGTAAAAAAACAAAGGGCGAAAGATTTTCGCAAACGATTTTTCTTTGCCCCGAGCTTGCCTGCATAGAGGCATCAAATGTAAACGACTGCGAAAGTAACGGTATATATTATTACCACGCCGACAGCCGAATTCTTAAAATAAGGGCGGCGCAGTACAAAAAGCTGCTTGGTATGTCAGGCAAGCTGGTAAAGATATGTTATGCCGAAGAAGCACACGAAAAGGTGAACGAGGGCGAGAATGTGCACCGCATTGACGGAAACACTCCCAACACACCTTTTTCAAATGTAAGTGTGGAATTCTCGGATAGGGCTGCGGCAGTAACAAGGCTTTTGCCGCCCAATATAACATTTTTGCTTTCACACCCAAAAATGTGCAAAGCGTTCTGTGATTATAATGAAAGAGTAAATAAAAATCAAAAATAAGAGGTGAGTATATGAAAAAATTTATTTTCGGACTTGTAGGCACTTTTGCCGCATTGGCTATGTCAACGGGCGTGTTTGCCGCAACGGTCGGCATAACAAAGGCCGAACAGCAGCCGACGGATAACAAAATAAAGGTCGAATGTACATTAAGCGACGAAACGGCAGGCGAAAATATAACCGTGCTTGCCTGCGAATACAATGATGCGACCTACTCAAAGGATATTATTTATATAGATCAGTTCAGTGCAAGCGTAACGGATAACAAATTCAGTTTTTCATTCACTCCCGCTTCGTGGACAAATACGGCAAAAACATATATCGTGCGTGTAGGCGGACAGGATATAGACACCCCCGAATACAGAATAATCGCTTTCTACGGCGTAAAGGTATTCTCCGCAGGCGATATAAACGGCGATAAGAAAGTTGACGAGATAGATGCCGCACTTCTGTTAAGATATATAAGCGATTTGGAAGACCTGACAGACGAACAGCTTGAAGCCGCAAATGTTCACGCCGACGATAATGTGGATATGCTGGATGTTATACAAATTTTAAACACATAATAATAATATAAAAAAGACAGCATCGCAGATTGATATGTACCCTCTTTACTGGACACCCAGTAAGGAGGGCATTTTTTATGCGTTATACTTATGAATTTAAGAAAAAGTGTGTGGAACTTTATCGACAAGGACAATGGGCTGAATGCCCGGAAGGCATTTCAGAAAAGGAATTTAAAAATACAATTCGCAAATGGGTGCGAATCGAAGAAGCACAAGGGTGTGAAGCTTTAAAACACAAAAACCAAAACAAAGTATGATCTCCTGATGAAAAATTAGAATTGGTTTTAAAGGTTAATATTTCGTCTATTTTGGATATGAATAACAATGAGGTGATCTCATACGATTTGGCATTGCATCCCAATTTAGAGCAAACGGTTCGTATGTTAGACAGGGCTTTTGAGAGGTTTCCGTCTGTTGAGGGG
>JAGAHK010000400.1 GCA_017627115.1 Bacillota bacterium
TATTATCATTAAAGAATTTTTAATTTTGATCATTAAGGAATTCTTATTTTTTTCTTGACATAAAAAAATAATGATTTTATAATTAAAAGATAGGGTCGTGATAGTTAAATGAAAATAAAAAGACAGTCCAAAATTCTTGAGCTTATACGCAGCGAAGCAATAGATACACAGGAATTGCTTGCGGAAAAGCTTGCGCAAAACGGCTTTAATGTGACACAGGCTACTATATCGAGGGATATACGCGAGCTTAAAATAACTAAAGTCAGCATGCAAAACGGCGGTTTCAGATACGCTGTCACCGAGCGCGTGGGGGGAGAAACTTCAAAACGTCTTGTACGTGTGCTGAAAGAGGGAATAGTATCGGTTGATTATGCCAGTAATATTCTTGTTATCAAAACGCTCCAGGGGATGGCTATGGCAGTGGCGGCTGCTGTTGATTCAATGGAGGATGACGATATAATGGGCACAATAGCGGGAGACGATACTATCTTTTGCGCTGTTAAGTCGGAAGAAAAGGCGATAGCTTTTATCGACCGCTTAAAATCGGAAGTAACAATATAACGGGGGTGTTAAAATATGCTGGAGAAACTTCATATTAAAAATGTGGCAGTTATAGAGGAACTTGAAATAGATTTCAAAAAAGGCTTTAACGTGCTTACGGGTGAAACGGGCGCAGGTAAATCTATAATCATAGATTCTCTTAATTTTGTCCTTGGCGAAAAAGCCGATAAAGAACTTATAAGAACAGGCGCGGAAACGGCGGAAGTAACGGCTGTGTTTTCTGTGCATGATAAGGAGACCGAAGACGGACTTGTCGATCTTGATGTCCGTATAGACGAGGAGGGCTGTATCCTTATCAACCGCAGTTTCAGCCTTGAAGGCAAATCGAGCTGCAAGGTGAACGGCAGGACTTCCACTGTCGGTGTTCTTAAAAGTATCGCCGCACTGCTTGTGGATGTTCACGGTCAGCATGACAATCAATCGCTGCTTAATCCGTCAAGACATCTTGAAATGCTTGACAGGCTTTGTTATGACCGCATAGGTGAGCATCGCGAAAAGCTTGAGAACCGCTATAAGGGCTATAAAAAGACTTGTAAGGCGCTTGAGGATATAAGCGGCTCCGATGATGACAGACAAGCCAAAATTGATATGTATAATTTCCAGATAGAAGAGATAGACAATGCAAAGCTCCAGATAGGTGAAGAAGAAAGACTGAACGAACAGCGCATTATGGCAGGCAACAGTGCAAAAATAAGGCGCAGTACAAGCGAAGCGCTTGATCTTCTTTCAAGAAACCAAAGCGGAAATGCCGATGACTGCATTTCTGGTGCAATAAAAAATATATCCGTCCTTGCAGAAGTCGATGCAGCTAAAGAGGAAATGCTCGATACATTGGAAAACATCTCTGCTCAGCTTAGTGATATTATATCTTCTCTTCGCAGCTATGAGGATACACTTGACGGTGAACCTGCCAATATTGATGAAATAGAGAGCCGACTTGATGTTATATACAACCTTAAAAAGAAATACGGCAAGACGATTGACGAGATACTCAAATACGCAAAGGATACGCGCGAGAAGCTGGAATTTATGAAAAACAGCGAAGATATGATAATGGAATACAATATGCGCAAGGAAGCCGATGAGCGTGTTATGCGCCGTATAGCTGCCGAAATAAGCGAGATACGTAAGGAAGTTGCAGGCGGCGTTGCTGAAAAGGTCGAGAAGATACTTGAAGAATTGGGCATGATAAATGCAATATTCAAGATAAGTGTTACCGATAAAGAAACGGTTGATGCGACGGGCACGGATTTTGTTGAATTCCTTTGTGCACCAAACGTCGGCGAAGATGTAAAATCGTTGAGCAAAATAGCATCGGGCGGTGAAATGAGCCGTGTTATGCTTGCTCTTAAAGTTGTTCTTGCGGAAGTGGATAATATAGAAACTTTCATATTTGATGAGATAGATACTGGTATCAGCGGCAGAACCGCACAGAGAGTTGCGCATAAGATAGCAAAGATAGCCGAATATCATCAGATACTTTGTATAACTCACCTTCCGCAGATAGCAGCAATGGCTGATACACATTTCGTTATATCGAAAAAGACTGAAGGTGACAGGACTGTTGTAGATGTAAAAGAGCTTAAGGAATCCGATATCAAGGAAGAACTTGCAAGGCTTATCGGTGGCGCGGAAATAACCGAAACCACCCTTGCGGCAGCCGAAGATATGAGGATCCAGGCAAATAAATCAAAGCAAAAATAAAGGAGAAACAAAATGAAAAGAAAATTAGCGATCATCTTTTTGGCAGGCTGTATAGCAGCAGGTGCTTTTTCGGGATGCAGCAAAAACAATGCTCCCGTGGCAGATGCTTCACAGAATACCGACCTTGCCGATAAAGTAACGGACGAAAACAGCGTTGAGGACTCGGGCAATGCTTATTCCTCCTGCCTTAAAGCAATAGATGCGATCGAGGATGCGAAAAGCGCAACGATAGATTCCGAACTTATATTCACAATGACATATGAGGGCGAGACCAGGTCTATGAAGCAGCATTTTAACCTTAAAAGGGAAAACACCGATGACAGCAAGCGCCTTGAATATGATCTGAAGGCTACTTCAACAGTCGAAAAAGGTGAAAATGCCGAAACAGATGGTGATGCGGATAAAGCGGAGAATACAGAAAACGAAACGAATGGCTACTTCTCCGATGGTACATTATATCAGGAAATACCTCAAAACAGTGATGTGGACTCCGATAATAAAGAACCTATCTATCTTAAAGCCGAAGCAGAGTATGACGAGGTAAAGGCTTATGTTCTTTCAATGGCTAACTATGTGGCTGATGATATTACGGAAGAGCATGTAAAAACTGCTGCTATGGAAGAAAAAAACGGCGGCACACAGTACATCTATATTCTTGATGATGAAAAGATGGTAAGTTATATGGAAGACTTTATGTCATATTACATGGGTCTTGCGCTTTCGGAAAACGAGACTGTTGAGATCAACTATGCCAATATCAGTGCTAACCTCGATCCCTCGGGCAATCTTACCGATTACACATTCAGTCTTGATACAGTTATCAAAACAGATGAAGGTGATATTCCTTTCTCTTATAATATTGCAAGTAAATTCAGCAACATCGACAGCACATCCGTTAAGGAAAGATCCGAGGATGAACTGTCTAAATATATAACCGAGGACGAGTATATGGCACAGCAGTCGGGCGGTGTTGAATCGGGCACGGCAGACGGAAGCGAGCCTACAGGACAGAAACTTTCTCCCGAGGAAATGGAAGAAATGGGACTTGACCCCGAGTTATATGATGCAGAAATAATAACAGAAGCAGCTAAATAATGCTTCTTTAATATGGAGGTAAAAATGAGTACACGTTATAATTTTAAGGAGATCGAAAAAAAATGGCGTGACATATGGGAAAAGGAACCCGTAAATCCGACAAATACCAACAAGCCGAAGTATTACTGTCTGGATATGTTCCCTTATCCGTCAGGCAACGGTCTTCACGTTGGTCACTGGAGAGGATATGTCCTTTCTGATGTTGTAAGCCGCTACAAAATTCTTCACGGATATGAGATACTTCATCCCATGGGTTGGGATGCTTTCGGCCTTCCCGCGGAGAATTATGCTATCAAGACAGGTACGCATCCTGCCGAGACAACCAAAAAAAGCATTGAAAACATCAAACGTCAGGTGAAGGAAATAAGCGCTGTTTATGATTGGGACAGAGAGGTCAACACCACCGATCCCAAATACTATAAATGGACACAGTGGATATTTGTACAGATGTTCAAGCATGGTCTTGCATATGAAAAGGAGATGCCGCTCAACTGGTGTCCCAGCTGTAAGTGCGTACTTGCAAACGAGGAAGCGACAAACGGCGTCTGCGACCGCTGCGGTTCACAGGTGACAAAGAAAAATCTGCGTCAGTGGATGCTTGGTATAACAAAATATGCAGAGCGTCTGCTCAATGACCTTCAGGATCTTGACTGGCCCGAAAAGGTAAAAAAGATGCAGACAGATTGGATAGGCAAAAGTTACGGTGCCGAAGTTGATTTCAAGATCAAGGACAGCGATGAGAAAATAACCGTATATACCACACGTCCCGATACTCTTTACGGTGCAACATTTATGGTGCTTGCTCCCGAGCATGAGATCATAAAGAAGATAACAACACCCGAGCAGAAAGATGCTGTGGAAAAATATGTCTATGCCGCGAGCACAAAGAGCAATGTCTCACGTATGACAGATAAGGACAAAACGGGCGTATTCACAGGCGCATATGGTATAAACCCGCTTAACGGCGCACTTGTGCCGATATGGATATCGGATTACGTACTTGCCGATTACGGTACGGGTGCAATTATGTGTGTTCCCGCACATGACGACCGTGACTTTGAATTTGCAAAGAAGTTTGACCTTCCTATCATCCAGGTAATAAGCAAGGACGGCAAGGAAGAAGAGCTTACACAGGCATATACCGAAGCAGGTATAATGATAAATTCGGGCGAACTCAATGGTATGAACAGTGAGGAAGCCAAGAAAAAGATGCCCGAATATGTTGAAGAGAAAGGTTTTGGCAAAAAGACAGTAAACTACAAGCTGCGTGACTGGGTATTCTCGCGTCAGCGCTACTGGGGTGAGCCTATTCCGCTTGTTCACTGTGAAAAATGCGGTATAGTTCCCGTGCCCGAAGATCAGCTTCCCGTTGAACTTCCCAATGTTGAGAGTTATCAGCCTACAGAAACGGGCGAATCTCCGCTTGCTTCCATTGATGAATGGGTAAATACCACTTGTCCTTGCTGCGGCGGTCCCGCAAAGCGCGAGACTAATACAATGCCTCAGTGGGCAGGTTCATCATGGTATTTCCTGCGCTACTGCGACAACCATAATGATAACGAGCTTGCTTCAAAAGAGGCACTTAAAAAGTGGCTTCCCGTTGACCTTTATGTCGGCGGTATAGAGCATGCCGTGCTTCACCTGCTTTATGCGCGTTTCTATACAAAATTCCTTTATGATATAGGTGCAGTTGAGTTTGAAGAACCTTTCAAGAGACTGTTCAACCAGGGTATGATATGCAAAAAGAGTGAATATGACGGCAAGCTTTACAAAATGAGCAAGAGTATGGGCAATGTTGTATCTCCCGATGAAATGGTAGATAAATACGGCTGTGACTCTTTGAGAATGTATGAACTTTTTATCGGTCCTCCCGAACTTGACAGCGAGTGGGATGACAGCGGTATAGACGGTGTGTTCCGCTATCTTAACAAGATATGGAAATTTGTTGACGATAATAAGGACTGCACTATACCCGCAACAAAAGAACTTGAACAGATACGTCATAAGATGGTTTACGAAATAACAAACCGTCTTGAAGCGCTTACAATGAATACTGTTGTTTCGGGCTTTATGGAATATACCAATAGGCTTATGGCAGCAGCAAAGGAAGCAGGCGGTGTTGACAAGGAGTCTCTTGAAACCGTATGTATCCTTCTTGCACCTTTTGCTCCGCATATTGCAGAGGAAATGTGGCAGGCACTCGGAGGAAAAGAAAGTGTATTCAGACAGCAGTGGCCGTCATATGATGAATCAAAGATGAAAGAGGATACGGTCGAGATAGCAGTGCAGATAAACGGCAAAGTTAAAGCAACTATAAGTGTTGCTGCGGATGCTGCGAAAGATGATGTTATTTCCGCTGCGAAAGAAGCACTCGGTTCAAAACTTTCGGGAACGATAGTTAAAGAAATATATGTACCGGGCAGAATAGTAAATATCGTGGCCAAAAATTAATAAAATGTAAATTTTGTGTAAATTTTTTGTGAACTACCGCGATTATTTTAAGTTTTAGGCATTTTTTTCAAAATTTTTATAAAAAAAA
>JAGAHK010000401.1 GCA_017627115.1 Bacillota bacterium
CAGCCTTATTGTGGCTTAAAATTATAAAAAAATATTGAAAAAATATTGAAAATGCCTTTAATTTGTGTTATAATGGTTATATAACAGGTTAAAGGATTTTTTTAGTGGGATAGTACTAAAAAAATCGAAAAAACCGAAATAAAGGGTAAATTTAAAAAAATTCCGCGGAATTCTTAAATTCGGGAATTTTAGAAAACTGCAAAGGAGTTAATTATGCAGGAATACAATGAAAATCAAATTCAGATACTGGAAGGTCTTGAGGCTGTACGAAAGCGCCCGGGTATGTATATTGGTTCGACTTCCGAAAAGGGTCTGCACCACTGTGTTTACGAGATAGTGGATAACTCGGTGGATGAGGCTCTGGCAGGCTTTTGTACGGAGATAGATGTTGAGATACACGATGACGGCAGTCTTTCCGTGCGTGACAACGGCCGCGGTATTCCCATTGGTATACATCCGCAAAAGGGCATACCCGCTGTTGAAGTTGTTTTCACCATACTGCACGCAGGCGGCAAGTTTGGCGGCGGCGGATATAAGGTCAGCGGCGGTCTGCATGGTGTTGGTGCATCTGTCGTAAATGCGTTGAGCGAGTGGCTCACGGTGCAGATATTCAACGGCGGCAAGATATACGAGCAGCACTATAAGCGCGGCGATGTAATGGACAAGCTGACGGAGGTCGGCACTTGTGATGCGGCTGAAACGGGCACATATATCAGGTTTAAGCCCGATGCCGAGATATTTGAAACAACAGTTTTTTCATTTGAGACTTTAAAGCAGCATTTTCAGGAGACGGCTTTCCTTACAAAGGGTATAAGGATAAATCTTAAAGACAACAGACCCGATGCCGAGGAAAAGGAGGTCTCGTTCCACTATGAGGGCGGTATAAAGGAGTTTGTCGAGCATATAAACGAAAACAAGACACCTTTATATGAGAGCATTTTCTACTGCGAGGGTTCAAAGGACGATATTGTGGTAGAGATAGCTTTCCAGCACAATGACGGCTTTAACGAGAGCAATTATTCATATGTAAACAATATCAACACCACGGAGGGCGGCACGCACGTTGCAGGCTTCAGAACGGCGCTGACAAAGACGTTCAACGACTATGGTCACCGTTTCGGTCTGCTCAAAGACAGCGAAAAGCTTTCGGGTGAGGATATACGCGAGGGTATGACAAGCGTAATAAGCATAAAGATAGGTGATCCGCAGTTTGAGGGTCAGACAAAGACAAAGCTCGGCAATTCCGAGGCAACGCCTGCCGTTGCTTCTGTTTTGAGCGAGAAGCTTAATTATTTCCTTGAAGAAAATCCCGCGATAAGCAAGACTATATTTGAAAAATCAATGATGGCACAGCGTGCGCGTGAAGCCGCAAGAAAGGCGAGAGAACTTGTGCGCCGCAAAGATGTGCTTGAAACGGGTAAACTGCCCGGCAAGCTTACGGACTGCTCCGAAAAGGATCCTACAAACTGTGAGATCTATATAGTCGAGGGTAATTCCGCGGGTGGCTCGGCAGTTAAGGCAAGAGACGCCAAAACACAGGCAATTTTGCCGTTGAGAGGTAAAATTCTTAATGTTGAGAAAGCAAGACTCGACCGAATTTTAGGCAATGAGGAAATACGCTCAATGATAACCGCTTTCGGTACGGGTATTCACGAGGAATTCGATATAAATAAGCTGCGTTATCACAAGATAGTGCTGATGACAGATGCCGATGTTGACGGTGCGCATATTACAACATTATTGCTCACCTTTATTTTCAGGTTTATGCCGAAGCTGATAGAGGACGGTTATGTGTACCTTGCACAGCCGCCGCTTTATAAGCTGGAAAAGGGCAAGAGAGTTATTTATGCGTACTCCGATGATGAAAGAGACGAGGCTATAAAGGAACTCGGCAGCGAGGGTATGAAGCCGATACAGCGTTATAAAGGTCTGGGCGAGATGGATGCGTCACAGCTTTGGGAGACGACAATGGACCCCGAAAGACGTATACTTGTTAAAGTTACGATAGATGATGCAAGAATTGCCGATGAGATTTTCAGTATGCTGATGGGCGATGATGTTGAGCCGAGACGTAATTTTATACAAAGAGAAGCTAAATATGCAACGCTGGATGTATAAATTATTTCTCGTTGTCGCATAGCGACAACATCGCCGGAGAAAAGCAGGCTTTTCTCCGTTTTGCAGCCGCACTGCGCGCCGCCTGCGGCGTCACTTGGCGTCTGTAAGGAAGAAAAAACAAGTTTTTTCTCCTCGGCTAATGTAACGCTTACTCTATTTATCAGTAATTAGCGCCGCAGGCTCTTGCCTCCCCTTTAGCGTAAGCGATTAGGGGAGGGGGACCGCGCGCAGCGCGGTGGAGGGGTTTATTTGCAACGGCTTTAGTGTTGTGTAACGGTAAGCATCAACAATCGAAACCCCTCAGTCGCGGCAAGCCGCGCCAGCTCCCCTGAAAGAAGGGGAGCCAAGGCTAATGCAACTCTACTACTAACATAAACAATAATTAGTACCGCCCTTTTTCTATACCCTGTCATAGGTTTTCAAAAC
>JAGAHK010000402.1 GCA_017627115.1 Bacillota bacterium
ATACAATCAAGGCGTTGCATTAGTCTTGCCTCCCCTTTAGCGTAAGCGGTCAGGGGAGGGGGACCGCGCGTAGCGTGGTGGAGGGGTTTACGGAAGCGACAACGAGCATAAACAATAATTTTTCTTAAAAAATCCCTTTTTCAAATAAAAAAACTGCCGCAGTTTAATGCGGCAGCTCTTTTACTTGATTTGTATAAATTTATATGAAATCATTTGATAACTCTTACTGCGATAACGCCGTCGATAGCCTTGATAGCATCTGTGATGTTCTCGGCACCTGCTTCTGCATCCATAATAGTGTATGCATACTGACCCTTTGCGTTATTTGTCATATTGTTGATGTTAAGACCCTTGCTGCTGAACAAGCTTGTTGCGCCCGAAAGGATAGCAGGCACATTCTTATGAAGAATACAAATTCTGTCATGACCCGCAATTCTGGGTGCGGAGCAGTTAGGATAGTTAACACTGTTTGTGATATTACCGTTTTCAAGGTAATCCATAAGTTCTCTTGCTGCCATAGCTGCGCAGTTATCCTCTGCCTCGGGTGTGGATGCACCAAGGTGAGGAAGAGTGATGATGCCGTCAACACCCACTGTTTCCTCACAGGGGAAGTCAACAACATAGCGTGATACTTTGCCGCTTTCAAGAGCAGCTATCATATCCTTGTTGTTTGCAAGCTCGCCGCGTGAGAAGTTGAGTATTCTTACGCCGTCCTTGCACTTTGCAAGGTTCTCTGCGTTGAATGTTTCCTTTGTATCGGGTGTAAGCGGTACATGAACTGTGATGTAATCGCTCACTGCGAAGATCTCGTCCATATTTGCCGCCTTAACAACATGGCGGTTAAGGTTCCATGCTGCGTTTACACTGAGGTAGGGGTCGTAGCCGTAAACTTTCATACCGAGAGCAACAGCTGCGTTTGCAACAAGCACGCCGAGAGCACCGAGACCGATGATACCAAGTGTTTTGCCGTAGATCTCGGGGCCCACAAACTGTGCCTTGCCCTTTTCAACAGCAGCTGCAACACCTTCCGTACCCTTTAAGGTCTGTGACCAGTTGTAGCCGTCGATTATCTTTCTCGAAGAGATAAGAAGACCTGTTAAAACAAGCTCCTTAACTGCGTTTGCGTTTGCACCGGGTGTATTGAAAACAACAACGCCCTTTTCAGCACACTTGTCAAGCGGGATATTGTTAACGCCCGCGCCGCAGCGTGCAACAGCCTTTAAGCTGTCGGGAAGCTCCATATCATGCATTTTGAAACTTCTTAAAAGTATGCCGTCGGGATCTTTGCAGTCGTCTGATACTTTATAATCAGCCGTAAGTTCGTTTAAACCCACATTGGATATTTTATTGAGTGTTAAAATATTATACATTTTTGTTCCTCCGATATATTGCCGAAACGATTAAATTATTTATTGTCAGACTCAAACTTCTTCATAAAATCAACAAGTGCCTTTACACCCTCAACAGGCATAGCATTGTAGATGCTTGCACGCATACCGCCGACTGTTCTGTGGCCTTTAAGGTTAACAAAACCTGCTGCCGTAGCTTCCTTGATGAATTTTGCATTAAGGTCTTCGTCGTCTGTTACGAAAGGTACGTTCATAAGAGAACGGTCCTTGGGAACTACAGTACCGCGGAAAAGCTTGCTCTCGTCAAGGTAGTTGTAAAGGATAGCTGCCTTTTCTTCGTTGATCTTCTGCATAGCCGCAACGCCGCCGATCTCGTTTTTGAGCCACTTGAACACAAGACCTGCAACATAGATAGCATAGCAGGGAGGTGTGTTGTAAAGTGATTCGCCGTCAGCGTGGATCTTGTAGTCAAGCATTGTAGGAGTAATATCCATAGCATTGCCGAGAAGATCTTCACGAACGATAGCAATAGTCACACCTGCGGGGCCGACATTCTTCTGTGCGCCTGCAAAAAGAAGACCGAACTTGCTTACATCCATAACTTCCGACATAATATTGGAAGAAATATCAGCAACAAGAGGTACATTGCCAACCTCGGGAAGCTTTGTATAACGTGTTCCGTAAATAGTGTTATTGTAGCAGATGTAGAAATAGTCTGCATCCTTTGTGAACTTTGAAGAGTCAAGCTCGGGGATATAGCTGAATGTCTTGTCTTCGCTTGATGCAACAACATTTACATCAAGGTACTTTTCAGCCTCTTTAGCCGCCTTTTTAGCCCACTGACCCGTCTTTACATAATCAGCCTTGCCGTTTCTGCGAAGGTTGAGGGGAACCATGGCAAACTGTGTGTGTCCGCCGCCCTGCAAGAACATTACCTTGTAGTTTTCGGGTATGTTCATAAGTTCGCGGATATCTGCCTCCGCTGTTTTGATGATCTCGTCATAAACCTTTGAACGGTGGCTCATCTCCATAACGGACAT
>JAGAHK010000036.1 GCA_017627115.1 Bacillota bacterium
CCATTATCGTGAACGTCAAAAATATTTGGACGTTCACGATATGATGGGGCTCATAAATAATTGTACTCAAGCGAGCTTAAGTCCAATTATTTAATTCGCTTACTATAAAACATTGACTTAAAGCCCCAAATGTAATAAAATAAAAACAGTATCCGACATTTTATAACACAGGAGGTTTAATATGGACATACCGGGCGGAAGCATCAAAATATTCAGCTGCAACGGGCATCCCGAGCTTGCAGGTATGGTAGCAAAAAATCTGGGGCTTGAATTGAGCGAATGTACTGTAAACAAGTTCAGTGACGGCGAGACAAACGTAAAAGTCGGCGAAACGGTGCGCGGTGCAGACGTATTTATTTTGCAGCCCACCTGTGCGCCCGTAAACGACAACCTTATGGAGCTTCTGCTCATTATAGATGCGGTGAAGCGTGCTTCGGCAGGCAGGATAAACGCAGTCCTGCCCTACTACGGCTATGCACGTCAGGACAGAAAAGCGAAGCCGCGCGACCCGATCAGTGCAAAGCTTGTTGCCGATATAATCACAAGCGCAGGCGCGGACCGTGTTGTGACAATGGATCTGCATTGCGCGCAGATACAGGGCTTTTTCAACATACCGGTGGATCATCTGACAGGTATGCCGATAATTGCAGGGTATTATTCGACAAAGTTCGCCGATACAATGGACGAATTTGTTGCCGTATCGCCCGATCTGGGCAGTGTTACGCGCACACGCAGTTTTGCGGAGATGCTCGATATACCGATAGCCATTGTCGATAAGCGCAGACCAAAGCCGAATGTGTCGGAGGTAATGAATATAATAGGCGAGTTCCGCGGCAAAAATGTTATTTTGTTTGATGATATGATAGATACCGCAGGCACGATAACCAATGCGGCAAACATCATCAAGGAAAAGGGCGCAAAAAACGTATATGCCTGCTGCACGCACCCCGTATTGAGCGGTGCGGCGATAGAGCGCATTGAAAGAAGTGCCATTGACGAGCTTGTGGTGCTTGATACCATACCGCTGCCGCCCGAAAAGCGCATTGCAAAAATAACGCAGCTTTCAACGGCAAAAAGCTTCGCAAATGCGATATACCGCATACACGAGGGACTGCCTATTTCCGTGATAGCGGATTATTAAGGCATGGAGGTTTAAAATGCAAAAAGGAAATATAGTATTTTTTCTGACCCTTATTTCGGGGTTGATAATAGGCGGCTTTATAGGTGACGTACTCGGACGTGTGCCTATGTTGAGCTGGCTTAATTACGGCAAGGAGATAGGTCTGACAAGCCCGTTTTTTCTTGACCTTTCGTTTATGGCACTGACATTCGGTCTTACACTGAAACTGACCATAGCAGGCATAATAGGCATGGTCATAGCCATTATTTTATACAAAAAGCTTTAAGGAGAGAGTTTTATGAAATACATACTCGCATCGGGTTCGCCGCGCAGACAGGCACTTTTAAAGCAGATAGATATGGAATTTGAGGTGATGACTGCCGATGCGGACGAAAGTTACACGGAAGGCACACCGCCCGATGAAATAGTTGCACAGCTTTCAAGGCGCAAGGGTCTTGCGGTATATGACCGCATAAAAAATACTTTAAAAGAAGATACCGTTATCATCTCCGCCGATACGCTTGTTGCACTCGATAAAAAGGTCCTCGGCAAGCCGAAGGACGAGGACGAGGCTTTTAAAATGCTCTCCGCTCTCTCGGGCAGGAGCCATTTTGTATACACGGGTGTAACGCTTATTTATCACAGCAAAAACGGCGTAAAGGATATGACATTCACCGACGGCGCAGAGGTATTTTTCCGCAGCCTTGAAGAAAGCGAGATAAGGGCTTATATCGCCACGGGCGAGCCGATGGACAAGGCGGGCGCCTACGGCATACAGGAACGCGGCGCAGTGCTTGCCGAAAAGATACACGGTGATTTTTATACCATAGTCGGACTGCCGATAGTAAGGGTAGTCACGGGTATAAGGGAGCTTACAAAATGAATATAAGGGAGCTGACAAAATGAATATAAGAGAATTCACAAAAAACGATCTGGCAGAAATGACAAAAATCTGGAACGAGGTGGTCGAACAGGGCGTTGCTTTTCCGCAGGATGAAAAGCTTACGGAGGAAAACGCCTATGATTTCTTCGCTTCGCAGTCATTCAGTGCTGTTGCGGAGGAAAACGGCGAAATAACGGGGCTTTACATACTCCACCCCAACAATGTTGGCCGCTGCGGACATATCTCAAATGCAAGCTATGCCGTAAGAACGGACCAACGCGGCAAAGGCACGGGCAGAAAGCTTGTGAGCGACTGTCTTGAAAGGGCAAAAACGCTTGGGTTCAGGATATTGCAGTTCAATGCGGTGGTAAGGACGAACGAAAGCGCGATACATCTTTACAAAAGCCTCGGGTTTACACCGCTTGGCGTCATTCCCAACGGTTTTCTTATGAAAAACGGCAAATATGAGGATATAATACCGTTTTATAAAGAGCTTGTATGATTTTTATAGTAAACGCTCAAAGTTCAAGGGTTTTTGTCGATTACTGTAATTCTACGGGAGGTACATATGAATTATTTTTTTATAGATTACGAAAATGTGAATCATCAAGGGCTTGAGGGCATTGAGGACCTTAACTCCGATGACTGTGTGATAATATTTTACAGCGCAAACGCAAACAGCATAACATTTGAGATGCACAACAAGATGAACATATCAAAAGCGGATATAGTTTTTGAAAAGGTGAATGTAGGCAAGAAAAATGCACTCGACTTTCAGCTTGCAACATACATAGGCTATGTGATAGGCAAAAATGAGGGCACGGATGCCGCTTATCATCTTGTGACAAAGGACAGCGAATTTTCGGTGATAGGCAAGTTCTGGCAGCGCAAAAACAAGACATTTTCCGTGATAGAACGCATTGCAAAAAAAGCAGCGGAGCCTGAAGAAGCGCTTGAAATGCGCCTTGCAGCCGTACTTTCGGATAAGACCGAAATACCCGTTATTGCAAAGATAATAAGGCAGTACAAGACAAAACAAGGCATAAACAGTGCCTTGATGAAGAAGTTTCCCAGCCAGAATCACCAAAAGGCATCCGAAATATATAAGTCAATAAAACCTCTTATTGCGGATAAAAAAGGAAATTAAAGCACCGCTTTCCATGCCTTTATGAGTTTCTCCATATCCCACGCAGCATTTGCGGGGCTTGTAGACGGCAGCTGTATTATCTCCCTGCCGCAAAGGTCTTTCTGATATTTATCGTAAAGACGTTTTGCGGTGCCGCCGTTTGCGTAGATGCGCTCTATGGGCGCTTTTTCAAGCAAAGAAGCTATATCGGACGGTACAACATTTTTTATGGAACTGTCGCTTGAACCTATGATGTCACATTCGGCTATAACGTCCCATACCGCCGTATTATTGGCAAGCAGAAACGCCTTTTTCTGTGCGATGTCCTGCGGCACGGGTGCATTGTACACCGCCGCAAGCACTTTCCAGAAACGGTTTTGCGGATGCCCGTAATAAAAGTTGTTCTCGCGCGATTTTACCGACGGCAAAGTGCCGAGTATAAGTATTTTTGAAGTGTCGGAAAACACAGGCTCAAACCCGTGCTTTATATGTATGTAGTCTTTCATATTTTTACCCAAAACAAGGGGCTGTCGCATTAAGAATATGATAATACTTAATGGTTCAGCCCCTTATATTGTCTATTTCCTGTTAAATGTAATTTTTTATTAAAGTAATTTTGGCGCCGCAGGCTTTAATCCGCAGTGCGGGCTTTGCCCGTGCGAGG
>JAGAHK010000403.1 GCA_017627115.1 Bacillota bacterium
AAAGCAAAAAAGCAAAAAAACAAAAAAGGTATTCAAAGAAAGAAGGGTCTATTTATGAAAGAAGAGCGTATGCTTATCTTAACAATGCTTAATGAGGGAAAAATAACGGCGGACGAGGCAGTTAACCTGCTTAATGCGCTTACAAAGTCTTCCGAGGACAAGAAAAGTGATTTTGACAACTTTGCAAGGGGTGTTAAATTCAGAGCCACAAGCTTTGCGGAAAGAGCAGAGCCAAAGGTGAAGAAAGCCGCAAAGGGCATCAAGCAGAAATCCGTTGAGGTTTTCAGCAACCTCAAAGAAAGAATAATGGACAAAACAGCGCAGGCGGAAGTTACCGCAGGTGCATCCGAGGAATTTGACTATGTGGATCTCAACAAGGAAGCGGACGACCTTTCCGAAAAGACCGACAGAGACCCCGAAATGGCAAGAAACGAGGATACTCTGCCCATTGAATGATCACAGGGAACAGGAGTTAAATATGTATGTCAAATGAAGTAAACGATACCGAAAACGAAGTTATACAGACTGCGGAGCAGGCCGATGAGACCGCCGCTGCCGCAGTTGATACACAGGATACCAAAGACGGCGAAGAAAAGATAGACAAAAAGACATATATCATCAGGGAGATAATCAGCTGGATACAGACGATAGTTTTTGCGGTGATATTTGCCTTTCTGATAACCACCTTTATTATCGTGAACGCAAAGGTGCCCTCGGCATCAATGGAAAACACGGTAATGACGGGCGACAGGCTGATAGCAAACCGCCTGAGCTACAAATTCGGCGGCAAGCCGCAGCGCTATGATATAGTGGTGTTCAAATACCCCGATGATGAAAGCAAACTTTTCATCAAGCGTATTATCGGGCTTCCCGGCGAAGAGGTGCTTATACGCGACGGTCTTGTATATATAGACGGCAGCGACGAGCCTCTGCGCAGCGATTTCCAGCATGAAGCAATGGATATGCCCGAGGACGCAAACGGAAATGTTGTACACGAGCTGCACTATACCGTGCCCGAAGGCCATTATTTTATGATGGGTGATAACCGCAATAATTCGCTGGATTCACGCGCTTGGCAGAATAAATACGTTGCCGAGGACAAAATACTCGGCAAGGCGGTATTCAGATATTCGCCGATAAAAACCGCAGGCGTGATAAAATAATAATTTACCAATCTAATTTAAAAGGAGCAAAACACAATGGAGATCAAGAAAGAAATGATAATTGCAGACATCATAGCAGTAAACCCCAACCTTGCGGGTGTGCTTATGGCAAGCGGTATGCACTGCATCGGCTGCCCGTCCGCACAGGGCGAATCACTTGACGAGGCTTGCTTCGTTCACGGTCTTGATGCCGACGAAGTATGCGAAATGCTTAACAAGTATCTTGCGGCAAATCCTGCATAACAGGCATAAAACAAACTGAACAGACCAAAACGGAGTTTCATCCGTTTGGAGTCGGGTTACGACAGTAACAGTGGAACACCCACGGGACAGTGCAAAAAACTCTCCTGTGGGTATTTTTTATTCACAACGGGTTGCTTTTTTGCATATTATAAGGCATATGGGTAAAGGAGTGAAACAAATGAGAGAATTTTTCAACAGGGGAACAAAAAATCTTTCCCGTGATGATTTTGAAAAGACCACCGTAAAGGTAGCATCGGTAAGCATAACAGGCAAGGTG
>JAGAHK010000404.1 GCA_017627115.1 Bacillota bacterium
ACGCAGCAAAAGTGCTGACCCACTGAATTTTAAGTAAGCACCCCCGCTTTAGAAGCGGGGGACTTCCTTAGTTTGTTAAAATAAAGACAATATTTCATAAAAATATATATTGACAAATAATTTAACATTTGATATAATAATATAGATATACGCGCAATACAGCAAGATTTTACGTATTGCGCGTTTTTAAAAAGGAACCGACCACCACTATAAAAGAGGTAATCAAATGGACGGAGAGAAAAAAAGCATAATCACAGTGAAAAACCTGCGCAAAGTCTATCATCCCGGAAACGAGACCGTGGTCGCACTCGACCGCATAAATCTGGAGATACACAGGGGCGAGATATGCTCCATCTTCGGCACATCGGGTTCGGGCAAAAGTACCTTTCTTAACCAGCTTGCGGGGCTTGAAAAGCCCACGGAGGGTGAGGTGCTTATAGGCGGCGTGTCCATATCACGTCTTAGCGAGGACGATCTTGCACGTTTCAGACAGCGTTACTTCGGGTTTATTTTTCAGGCTTACAACCTTATACCCACAATGAACGCCATTGAAAACGTAGCGGCGCCGCTGATGTTTCAGGGCATAGACAGGCAGGTACGCGAAAAGCTTGCAAGGAAGCTTTTGAAAGATGTCGGGCTTGGAGAGCGTATGATGCACTATCCGCGTGAGATGTCGGGCGGTCAGCAGCAGCGTGTGGGTATAGCGCGTGCGCTTATCGCAAAGCCGAAGATCATCTTTGCGGACGAACCCACGGGCAACCTCGATACCAAAAATACCAAAGAGGTAATGGAGCTTATATGCGATTTTGCAAAAGAGTACAAAAGCACGGTCATACTTGTCACACACGACCCCGAAATGGCGCAGTTTGCGACACGTATAGTGACCCTTATCGACGGTAACATAAAAAGTGACGAGATCAAGAACGGAGAAGAAAAATGAGACAAAACAAATTAACACGAATTTTCGGCTTTATCATCTGTGCCGTTATCGCGCTGCAATCGGTGTCGTTCACATATGCGGCGGCAGCATCACCCACAGTCAGCTCATATAAACTTTCCGCATCAAACGGTGCGATAATGAGCGTTATCAAGGCAGGCGAAAAAGCCGACCTCGATATTTACATAACCGACAACGGCGTAAAAACAAATGAGATACTTGATGTTTCGCATATCGAAGCGCAGAGCATAAGCGGCTGCTTTGGCACAGCGCCCTCGCTTTCATCCTGTGAAATACTTTCAAGCGGCAGCAGTCCGCTCGAATACAAAATGACATTCAATGATGTTACATACACGGGCACAGGTGCAACATTCAGTTTTAAAACATACTACAAAGGCATAGGTTCATCAAGCCAGATAAACCTTAAAATAAACGAGTGCAGCCCCGCAAACGGCAGCACGGCAGATATAGTTACCGAAACCGACAGCGACGGCAACAGCACAACAAAAGTGCTTGCGCCATCGGCGGAAATGACACGCGGCACGCTTGAACCCGTAAAAGGCGGCGAAACATTCAATGTTGAACTTTCCATCAAAAACCGCGGCGCAGCAGAGATGCTCAACCCCGTGCTTGCAATAACCACATCAAACGATATTTCGCTTGTAAGCAACACTTCATCTATGTTCATCCCCGATATAAAACCGTCGGGCACGGCAAAAGTAACACTTACATTCAAGGCGGAAGATACGCTTTCCACATCTTCGGAGCATTTTAACGCCGCTCTTTCGTTCCGCTACAAAAACGGCAGCACACGCGAAAACGGCGACAGCACGGCTTTGATAACAATACCCACAATACCCAACCGCACGGCGGAAACAGCCGCAGTTCAGCTTATAAAAGGCGACCTTGGCGCCATAGCACCCGATACGGAATTCACGCTTCCCGTTACTGTCAAAAACGTCGGCAGCACAGATGTTAAAGACGTATCTTTGAACTTTACAAGCGATTCGGGCATTGTTATCACGGACAGCAGCCTTACAAGGCTTTTCCCCGAAATAAAGGCAGGCACCGAAGTTACAACAACTCTCAAATGCCGTTCGGAAGAGTTTATCTCCGATAACTTCAAGTATATCAGCTGTGATATGAAATACATCTACACATCGAGAAAAGAGATAATGACGGGCGACGGAAGCACAAAATTCGCCGTTCAGCTCATACCCAACACAAAAGACAATGTTGCACCCCTTATACAGATAACAAAAAGCGACATACCGGGTCCCATAAATGCAAAAGAAAGTTTTTCATTCAAAATAAATGTTAAAAACGCAGGCACAACGGACATTGTAAACGCAGTACTCAACATAGAGGGCAGCGACGAGATAATGGTAACGGGCGGTACATCCTCGTTTTCGTTCAACTCGCTCAAAGCGGGCGACAGCAAGACCTTTAACGTAAAGGCAAAGGCAGGCACGGAGCTTAACTCCGCATCGCAGAAACTCAATGCGGAGCTTAAATACAACTACAAATCGGGCAAGAACTACGAAAACGGTTCTTCGTCCACAGCTATCATAGTACCCTGTGTTAAAAAGGATGACGAGAAGGACAAGCTTGCAAAGCCCAATGTTATAATCGACAATTTCAGCTACGGCAACCAGTCTGTTGCAAACGGCGAGCATTTCAACCTTTCGATAGCTTTCCGCAATATGGGCAGCATACCCGTTGAAAACCTTGTTATGACGCTTGAACCCGATGCAGGTCTTGCAATTTCCTCATCGACCAACACTTATTACTTCAAGTCTCTCGCCTCTGACGAAACACAGAGCGAAACAGTGGAAATGTACGCACTTCCCACGGCGGAGTCGGGCTCGGCAAAAGTAAATGTGACATTCAAATACGAATATATGGACAACAAAACAAGGACAGAAGCCACAAGCTCACAAACGGTCTCCGTACCGCTTTATCTGCCCGACCTTATGCTCTTTACGGCACCCGAGCTTAATACACCGGGCGTTGTCGGCGAGGAATACACATTCTCGATAGAGTATGTAAACAAGGGCAAGGGCGAGATAGCCAATGTCCGCGCAGAGATAATCGGCGATATAAGCACGGTACAGAAAGCGCAGAATGTAGGCAACATCGAAAAAGGCAAAAGCGGCAAGATAAACTTCCTTGTAACGCCCGAAAATATCGGTGAAAACCCGTTCAGCATAAGAATAACCTACGAAGATGCCAATATGAAGGAAAAGGAAAGAATATTCAACCTTTCCGTAAACGCAGACGAGCCTATGATGGACGATATGGACTTTGATATGGAAATGGAAGAGCCGAAGAAGGGCGCACCGTGGAAGATCATCGGCGGCATAGTCGGAGGCATCGCAGCACTTATCGCAATAATACTTATAGCTAAAAAGATAAAGAAAAACAAGGATAATGTAAAAATGAACTGGGAGGACTGAACGTGACTTTCGGCGATCTTATAAGGACCTGTCTGAATAACCTTTTCAGACATAAAGGCAGAACCATACTTACAATAATCGGTGTTATTGTCGGCTGTAGTTCGGTAGTGCTGATGCTCTCCATAGGTATAGCAAAAAAGCAGCAGATGATGCAGTTCATGGACAGCATGGGCGACCTTTCCGTTATAACGGTAAGGCCAAAAGGCAACAAAAAGCTTGATAATGCCATTATAAAACAGATAAAATCCATACCAAAGGTACAGGCGGTATCGCCCGAACTTTCCACCTTCAATGATGTGGAAATAAATGTGCAGACTGCCGATGGCCGCTATATAACCTCTTATTCGTCGTTTGTAGCAACGGACACAAGCACTATGGACGACTTCGGCTATCAGGTAAAATCGGGCAAGCTGCTTACGGGCAGCGAGCCGAACGGTATTCTGATAGGCGAATATGCCGCCTACAACTTTACCGACTCACTGCGTCCGGAGGGCTACAACACGATAGACTACTGGACGTATAAATACGACGAGTCAAAGGGTGAAATGCCCGACCCATATTTCAATCCCGAGACCACCGATCTTCAGCTTGTTATATCAACAGGTGAAAACAACGGCAAAAAGATGACTTTCGACCTTAAACTTGCAGGCGTGCTCAAAGAGGACGAAGGCAAGGGCTGGGAAACAACGGACGGTTTTTATATGGATACAAAAGCATTGCTTGAGTTTATAAACGAATTCAAACGCGCCAACAGTCTGAGCATCAACCCCGTTGTTTACTATGACACCATAAAGGTAAAACCCGTAAACATAAGCGATGTTAAAGAAGTTTCCGACACCATCAACAACCTCGGCTTTGAAACACACTCCATGCAGACAATGCGTGAGTCTGTTGAAAAAGAAGCCAACCAGACACAGATGATGTTTGGTGTGCTGGGCGTTGTCAGCCTGTTTGTTGCCGCTATAGGCATTATGAACACGATGATAATGGCAATAAGCGAACGTACACGCGAGATAGGTGTTATGAAAGCTCTCGGCTGTTTTGTAAACGACATACGTGCCATTTACCTTTGCGAAGCGGGTTTTATAGGTCTTATCGGCGGTGTGTTCGGCAGCATTATAAGCCTTATCATATCGGCGATAGCCAATATAATCGCCCTGAAGCTGGATTTTAAGCAGCTTACATTTCTTGATGTATGGGATAACCTTACCACAAACCCCGACCGCGTTTCCGCCATACCCTGGCAGCTTGCAGTCGGTGCGGTATTCTTCTCCATTTTCGTCGGCATACTTTCGGGCTACTATCCCGCAAACCGTGCCGCGACCAAAATTTCGGCACTTGATGCGATAAAAACGGAATAACGGTCATTCCCTTTTTCGTCACAGAGACCTTGCTTATACACAAGTGCCGCAAGCACTTTAAACTTTGATCACTGAAAACGAGGCTGCCGCGATTTGTCATCGCTACAGCCTCATTTTTTATAAAGTTAACGACAAAAGTCTTCGGACTTTGGGCGTTTACTTGCGCCGACTGCGTGCCGCAAAGCGGCTTTATTCCTTTACTATAACAGCGTTTTCAATTTTTCTGTAAGCGACATATCGGCAGGCAGCCATTCAAACAGATCAAGACTTTCCTTATCAGCCCACTTTGCCGCCTCATGTTCTTTCAATACGGGCATACCGCCTGTGAGTTCCGCAAAAAAACAGTCCATTGAAAGGTGAAAATCGGGATAATCATACTCTATTGTATATATTTTTTCACCTACATTTATCGTTGTATCGAGTTCCTCTTTTATTTCGCGCACAAGCGCCTGCTCACTTGTTTCGCCTTTTTCGACCTTACCGCCGGGAAACTCCCATTTATCCTTATATTCACCATATCCGCGCTGCGTTGCAAATATCTTTTTCACGCCGTTTTCTTCCTTGCGGATAACAGCGGCGGCAACCTTGACAAAACGGCGGAATTTGCCGTCCTCGCAGCAGATCACGGTTTTGCCTGTATCTATCCCCGAAAAGGCTATCCAATCCTCGCTCATTTCAACTTTACATTCCGTATCGCCGCTTTCAAGCAAAACAAGCGCACGCGCACCACAGGAGCTCTCCTCGCAGCCGTAATCGGCTTCTTCTATATTTACGACCTTATATATTTTCATTTTCGCACCTCGCATCTTTTACTATATAGAATTATACCACAGTAATCACGTCCT
>JAGAHK010000405.1 GCA_017627115.1 Bacillota bacterium
AGAAGGAAATACTCTTATCGGCACAGGAAGAAGGGCTTAAAACCAAAAACGAAATAGAAAAAGAATGTAAAGAGCGCAAGAATGAAGTACAAAGACAGGAAAAGCGTCTTGAAAAGAAGGAGGAATCCCTTGACAAGCGTTCGGAGGGTCTGGATAAGCGTGACAATCAGCTGCAGCGCAAGAGTGAGGAACTCGATAAGCGTGCCGCAGAGGTAGAGGCGCTTGAAAAACAACACATTGCGGAAGTTGAAAGAATAGCGGGTCTTACAAGCGAGCAGGCAAAGGAATATCTGTTTGCTTCGGTCGAAAGCGAATTGCAGCACGAGACCGCAGTTCTTATCAAGGAAATGGAAGCAAAGGCAAAGTCGGAGGCGGACAAGAAAGCAAAGGAGATAATAGCAAATGCTATCCAGCGCTGTGCCGCAGACCATGTTGCCGAAACAACAGTCAGCGTTGTGTCGCTGCCCAATGACGAAATGAAGGGCAGGATAATCGGACGCGAGGGACGTAATATCCGTACTCTCGAATCACTCACAGGTATCGAACTTATTATTGACGATACGCCCGAGGCAGTTATTTTGTCGGGCTTTGATGCTATGAAACGTGAGATAGCAAGAATAGCTTTGGAAAAACTTATCATCGACGGCAGGGTCCACCCCGCACGTATCGAGGAAATGGTCGAAAAAGCGCGTAAAGAGGTTGAAGCATCCATCAAAGAAGAGGGCGAGGCCGCTACCTTTGAAACGGGTGTACATAATCTTCATCCCGAACTTGTCAGACTGCTCGGCAAGCTCAAATTCAGAACAAGCTATGGACAGAATGTTCTTAAACATTCTATCGAAGTATCCCACCTTTGCGGCATAATGGCTGCCGAACTCGGTGTCGATATCACACTTGCAAAGCGCGCAGGCTTGCTGCACGATATAGGCAAGGCAATAGATCACGATATGGAAGGCTCGCATATCGAGCTTGGCGCAAACCTTTGCCGCAAGTATCGTGAAAGCGCAACCATAATTAATGCAGTCGAGGCTCATCATGGCGATGTTGAGCCGCAGAGTGTGGTCGCAGTGCTTGTGCAGGCGGCGGATGCGATCTCCGCAGCGAGACCCGGCGCAAGGCGCGAAACACTGGAGTCTTATATCAAGCGTTTGCAGTCGCTTGAAGAAATAGCCGACTCCTTTAAAGGCGTTGAAAAATCTTTCGCAATTCAGGCGGGCCGTGAGTTGCGAGTTATGATAGTACCCGAGGAAGTATCGGATGACCAGCTTACCATCATGGCGCACGATATTTCCAAAAAGATAGAAAACGAGCTTGAATATCCGGGTCAGATAAAAGTAAATCTTATCCGTGAGACCCGGGCTATTGATTACGCAAAATAATATAATAACAGAAAAAGCAAAACACCTTATTTTTGCAGACGGCTGTGAAAATAAGGTGCTTTTATTTACGCGGGTGATGTTCCGAAGGGAACTCACTCATTTACGCTGGTGATGTTCCGAAAGGAACTCACTCATTTACGCGGGTGATGTTCCAGAAGGAACTCACTCATTTACGCGGGTGATGTTCCGGAAAGAACTCCGTGTGTTTCTGACATCAAAAACGAGATGAAAAGTGTGTGTGGTCGGTGAGGTGTAAAATGATAAAAATAATGTTTGTTTGCCACGGCAATATCTGCCGTTCCACTATGGCGGAGTTTGTTATGGCGGATATGGTGAAAAAAGCAGGGCTTGATGTTATGGTGGATTCATCCGCAACGAGCCGCGAGGAGATAGGCAACGGTGTGCATTACGGCACACTGCGCAAGCTTAAAGAGGTGGGAGTGCCTGTGTATGCGCATTATGCAAAGCAGCTGATAAAGCGTGATTACCGTGATTTTGACTATATTATCGGCATGGACAGTATGAATATGCGCAATATAGAGCGTATTATCGGCAAAGATACGGAGAACAAGGTGTTTATGCTTCTGGATTTTACCGAAAGAAAGGGGCAGAGCATTGCCGACCCGTGGTATACGGGAAACTTTGATGTGACTTATGACGATATAAAAGAGGGCTGCGAGGGATTGGTGGAGTATATTAAAGAACTCGGTTGAAAACGGGACTGATACATGGCTTGGAAATGCTGTGTATCAGTCCTTTTGCTTATATGTTGCGGTATTCTTATTCAGAATATCTGCCTGAACGTATTATAGAGATTTATCTTTCCGTAGCCCCAGAGGTTGTTCGGGAAACCCTCGGCATCGGTCTCGAAATTGGGGACGGGCTGTTCCGTGCCCGATATAAGATAAGTCTTGATTATCTCGGTTTTTATTGAGGGATTGTTGCCCAGCACTATGCCCCATTGCAGCAGCAGTGCCGCCGCACCTGCGGTTATTGCCGCCGCTGCGCTTGTGCCGCTGCCGCCGAGAATATCGACTGCGGGTGCGGTGAATTCGGGCTTGAGAACACCGCGTGCGTTGGGACCTCTGCCCGTGTTTTCGTAAATGCCGCCCGTTGAGGTGTTGTAGCCGCCAACGCTTATCGCTATAGGCGAAGTTGAGGGCACAACGGCTGTCGAAGCAGTGCTTGGGTTTACAAAAGTCACGCTGCCGTTCAGAAATTGGCTCATAGGCAGCCAGGCATCAACACCGCAAAGTCCCGTGCGGCTGAAACTCATATTAAGCCGCCATATGCCGCTGACGGGGTTTTGCACCGTCACTATGGTGAGCTGCTTTTCGTCTATGGGCAGGCGGTACTGTATGCTTACGCTGCCGCTGCCAAGCGGCATAATAAAGCGGCTTTCGCTTAAATTTACGGGCTGGACGGGCTGTATGGTCTCGCCGAGAGGACTTGTTATGCCAAGACTCATCCGACAGAAAAAATCGTTCCACAGCCACAGCGTAAAACCGCTGCTGCCATTTACGTTAAGCTCCGCCGTGCGTGAAAGCTCCGGTATGCTTGAATAGTAGTGGTGCTGCGACAAGCCCTCGTTGCCCGCTGCGGTGACTATGCACACGCCCGTTCGCAGCGCAAGCTCGTTTATATACTGCTCCAGCAGCGACACACCGTTGTGTGCGCCCTGCGTGGTGCCTATGCCTGTTATTATCGAAACGGGTCTTCCAAGCTCCTGCGCCTTGTTTACGATATAGTCAAGCCCCGTCATTACATCGCCCGATTCAAAGGCAAGAGTGTCGTTGAACAGGTTTTCATGCATGAGATAGGGCTTTGCCTGCTTTAGTTTAACTATCACAAGTTCCGATTGAGGTGAGGCGCTCAATGCAGTCTTTGCAAGCCGTGTGCCGTGTCCGTTCCTGTCGGCAAACGAAAGCTGCGTGCCATTTTCAAGGGCTTCGTTTATGCTCTCCCTGTCAAACTCCGTGCCGTATATATAGCCCGACGGCGGCACGCCCTCGCGGTTTTCCTGATCCCACACGGCGGCTATCCTTGTGCTTCCGTTTGAGAAAAGAAATTCACTGTCCGTATAGTTTATTCCCGTGTCGATAATGCCAAGCAGCACGCCCGTGCCGTCAACATCAAGCGTACTTTGTTCAAGCACACGCTCTATGCCCGTATCGGTCAGCCAGCTTTGACAAAGTCCCATCACAAAAGGCTCAAAGCCGCGTGATGAAACGCTGTTTTGCATAAGCGTGCTGCGCGGTACGTAAATAAAGGAATACTTGCCGATATAGTGGATATATATGTCCTCGGACTCGATAATGCTGCCGTTCAGGTCGCCTGTCAGCCCGACAACATCGGCATAATCATCGGAATATATTTTTTCCTCGTTTGTCATATCCTCGCCTCTCTTTCCAGCAGTTCCAGCGTTTTTTCAAGACAAAGGCTGCCATAGCCCCATTTCGTGTCGGGGTATTTTACATTCGGCAGACGTGATGCGCCTTTTTGCAGATATGCTTTCAGCCTTTCGCCGTATAAAAACGGGTCGTTTCCCTTTGCAATGCCCCATTCCATAAGTGCGGCGCAGGCGGAACTCACAAAGGGTGCGGCAAAGCTTGTGCCCGAAAAGGCGGCAAAACCGTTGTTCGTTGCGGCGGTGTATATATTTACACCCGGGGCGGCTATGTCGGGCTTGATAAGACCGTCTGCGGCAAAACCTCTTCCGCTGAAAACTGCGGCGCTGTCCTCGGCTGCGTTGTAGGCGGCGGCGCTTATAACGCGGCGTGCATATGCAGGCAGGGTGGCGGTGGTATCGTCCTCGGGTGCTGTAAAAGCATTGGCGGAGAGCCACATATCGGCTCTTCCGTCCGTTGCAAGGTTCTGCGGATACATTTCCGCACGCCATATGCCTTTTTCCGCATTTTCAAACAGCAGAAAGGTCTCGTCGTTTATTGAATACGGTGTGGGTGTACCCTTATACGAAAATATGCTGCCGTGAAAGTAAAATCTGCCCGATGTACGGCTCAAAGTGTAGGTCTCGTTGTTTGGCGCGGCAAGCATAAAAACAAAATCATCCGAAAAATTCTTCCATATGCCAAGCGAAAAATCGGGTACGGTAACACCTATCTCGGCAATAATGGGCGCACCGTTTGAAACACCTCTGAAATGGCGTGCCTTATCGCCGAGATTGCCTGCCGCCGCAACGATTGCGGTAAGCTCGTTTTGGGCAAGACTGTCAATATATTCTTCCAACAGGCTCTCGCCCGTGTGCGAACCGTCATTCGTGCCATAGGATATGTTCAGAACAAGCGGTCTGCCCGAAGCAAGCTGTCTTGTAAGCGCAAGGGCGCGCATTATATCCGATGCTTTTGCAAAGCTGTCACCCGTTTCGTTTATGCCTGCACATATGAGTTTTGCCTTCGGCGCAAGCTGAGCCGCTATGCCTGCAACTGCTGTTCCGTGCGTTGTTGAGGCGTTTTCGCTCTCTCCGTAGTATTCAATATCCACATCCGAAAAAACAGGGTGCGAAAGGTCTACCGCACCGTCTATTATGCCTATAACAACGCCCTCGCCCGTGAGTTCGGAATTGCCTTTGCAGTAGTAGGAATAGCCCGAAGCCGCATTCTCCTGCTGATATGAGAGCAGCTTGTCGCCCTCTGCGTATATTATATGCGGGTCGGCTATAAGCCGCTTTGAGTTTTCGGGCAGTATATCCGCAAGCGCAAAACCGTTTCCGAGGTCCTCTGCGGAGACGAAAAGTCCGCGCGGTATGTCCTCAAAATCTCCGCGGTACTTCAATATAAGCGTGATAAGTCCGATATTCGTACCAAAATTTCTTAAACCAAGCATAAAAATACCGTTTTTATAAAATCTATGCCAAAAAAGGACGGTCAAGAACCGAAAACCAAAAACTGCGGCAAAATTTACTCCCGTTCTTTACATTTTTGAGAATGTGTGGTAAAATAATTTATAGTAAGCGAATTAAATAATCGGACTTAAGCTTGCTTAAGGCGGATTATTTATGAGCCCCATCCTATAGTGAACGTCCAAATATTTTTGACGTTCACTATATATATGGGCAAAATTGCGGAAAGGATGAGACCGATGATAACACCAAACGATATTGAAAACTTACAGTTCAAAAAAACACCGTTAGGCTATTCCACGGAAGAAGTTGACGAATTTCTCGACAAACTTGTGGTAGACTATGAAAAGGTATTCAAGGACAATGTTAAGCTCAA
>JAGAHK010000406.1 GCA_017627115.1 Bacillota bacterium
AATCGCGATATAAAAAATGTTATTATTCTATAAAAAGGAGAGAAAGACAATGAATTTAAAAAAGTGGCTGCCCGCCGCGGCTTCATTGGCTGCCGTAATATTGCAGCTTGCCGTTGTGTACAATGGCAAACATCCTCTGGCAGTTGAAAACTACTATTTATATTTCAGCATAATATTGGGAGCGGCAGCAGTCATGTGTGCTGTTATCGGTACATTAAACAAAGGCTTCGGCAAAATATGGCTTTATAAAGCACCGTTCTGGACAGGTATAGTGACATTTCTGATAATATTGAATTTATTAACGGAAAAATTCTGTATCCTGCCTGCAATATATTTTCCCTCGCCGTCCAGAATTCTTGAGGCGATGATAACCGATAGGGCGCTGCTCTTGAAATGTCTCGGTTATTCGGCAAGGCTTCTTCTTACAGGCTTCTTCGGCGGCGCGATAGTGGGAGTGCTTACGGGTATAGCGATAGGTTTCAGCAAAACTGCCGATTATTGGATAAGTCCGTTAATAAGAATACTCGGTCCCATACCGTCAACAGCGTGGATCCCTCTTGTGCTTATCAGCTTTCCGAGTGCTGTATCGGCAAGTGCGTTTCTTATCGGTCTGGCAGTATGGTTCCCGACTACGGTAATGACATCGAGTGGTATTAAGAATATCAGCAACAGTCTGTTTGAGGTTTCTTCCACATTGGGTGCGGGACATTGGTATCAGATATTCAAAGTTGGTGTACCGTCGGCAATGCCGAGTATGTTCATAGGCTTGTTCAACGGTATCTGTTCATCATTTATCACGCTGATGACGGCAGAAATGATCGGTGCCAAATACGGTATAGGCTGGTATGTTAACTGGCAGAAAGAAATGATGAGTTATTCAAATGTATATGCGGGTCTATTGATAATAGCCGTACTGTGCTCCTGCCTTATAACGCTTTTGTTCAAGCTGCGTGACAGGGTGCTGGTATGGCAGAAGGGAGTAATAAAATGGTAGGTGAGATAGAAGTCAAGGATGTGGTGCAGACTTTCGTTCAGCCCGACGGCGAACTGCTGACAGCTCTTAACCATGTTGATCTTCATATAGAAGCAGGGAGTTTTGTTTCGTTCATAGGGCCTTCGGGCTGCGGCAAAACAACACTTTTAAGGCTTATTGCAGGTCTTGCAAAGCCTGTGTCGGGCGAACTTTTGCTTGACAACGAAAAAATCGAGAAACCAAGTCATGAAAGGGGGCTTGTATTCCAAAATCCAACGCTTTTTCCGTGGCTGAATATCTATGACAATGTTGCTTTCGGTCTTAAAGCAAGAAAAATATTCAACGAGAAAAAAGGGGATGTGACAGAGTATTTAAAACTGGTTGGCCTTGAAAACTTTGCAAAGGCTTATCCGCATCAGCTTTCGGGCGGCATGGCGCAAAGAGCCTCACTTGCAAGGGCACTTATCGGACATCCCAAAGTACTTTTGCTTGATGAACCTTTGGGTGCGCTTGATGCCTTTACCCGTATGAATATGCAGGATGAACTTCTGCGTATCAAAAGCGAAAAAAATATGACAATGGTGATGGTAACACATGATGTTGACGAGGCACTTTATCTTTCGGATAAAATAGTGGTGATGAGCCCCCGTCCCGCAAAGATAGAAGACATTATAGATGTGGATCTTTACAGGCCCCGTGCAAGAAATAATCCCGAGTTCCTGCACCTGCGTTCAAAAATCCTTAAAACTTTGAACTATGCAGGTGCACAGCCCGAGCAGGATTACAACATTTGATTTTATTAAAAGGAGAAATAAGAAAATGAAAAGATTTTTAACAGCAATTTTATCCCTTGCATTGCTTACGGGCAGTCTTACTGCCTGCGGCAGCACACAGCAGACAGAACCCGCTTCAAATACGGGCAGTACAGAAGAAAATGCCGCACAGACAGCGGAGAACACTGCCGATGATTATGTGCTAAAAATAGGCTACGGCGGAGGCCTTTGTGAAGCACCTCTGCATATAGCGGTTGAAAAGGGCTATTTTGATAAAGTAGGTCTTAAATATGAACTTGAACGAGTAGATGCTGCCGAAACGGCTTCGGCTGTCGGCTCTGGCAAAATCGATGCAGGCTTCGGTCTTTTGGGTAAATTTTTGCAGCCTATCGACAACGGTCTTCCAATGAGAGTCACAGCAGGCATACATACGGGCTGTACTAAAGTACTTGTACCGGGTGATTCGGATGTTCATTCCGTAGCCGATCTCAAAGGCAAAAAAATAGGTGTGCCGGGTCTCGGCGCTGCGCCTGCTATTATTGTAAAGCGTTCGCTTGCAAAAGAGGGTATTGATATTTCCGCTGAAAACAGTGAAGTTGAGTTTTCGGTATTCAGTATGAGTGACCTGCCGTCTGCTCTTGCAAACGGCGCTGTCGATGTTGTTGCAATGAGCGATCCGCAGGGCAGTGTGGCAGAGGCCGAATATGGTCTGCGCTGCATTATAGATACCGCAAAAGACGATGATTACAAGGACGAATACTGCTGCATAAGCTTTGTTGCCGATGATATAAAGACAAATCATCCCGAAGTGGCAAAAATATTCACAAAGGCAATAATGGAAGCGAGCCTTTGGGTTCAGGCTAATCCCGATGAAACTGCGAAAATACAGGTCGAGAAAAATTGGGTATCGGGAGATGCGGAATTCAATGCAAGTGTATTAAAGCAGTACAACTATAAGCCATCTTTACAGGGCGGTCTCGAAGCACTGAAGATCTCGGCACCCGCACTTAAAGATATAGGACTTATAAAAGAAACAACGGATATAGACGAATTTATCAATACAACTTTCTATGAACTTGAGGGTCTTACGGACGAAGAGATATTTGAAGATTCGGGTGTGACGGCAGAGGAGCTTGAGGCAAGCGCAAAGGCAAAGTCGGATTCGGCTTCTGTCTTATCCACACAGAAACTTGAAGAGCTTGAGGACTGCTGTGCGGAGGATGAACCCGAAAACAAGGAAGAACACGAAGAAAAAGACTGCTGCAAGCATAAGCAGGAAGAAAAGAAAGACTGCTGCGAGGAGGAATAAAAATGAGTGAAGAAAAGAAAGAAAAAGCATACAGACAATGCCTTACCTGTGCGGACTGCCGTGTTAAAAGCTGTATGCACAAACAGGAAGACAAATATCCGCGCTTCTGCCTTACCGCAAAGGTAGACAAAGACCTTCTTGCAGAGGCTGTTGCCCTATATGATGATGAGGTCAACAAAAATCTTGCACTTACTGCGGCAGAGATTGAAGGTCAGTTTTACGGCAAATATACAAGAGTACAGGAAACGGTTGAGTTTATCAAGCGCTATGGCGCAAAAAAGGTAGGTATAGCTACCTGTGTAGGTCTGCTCAATGAAGCGGGGATATTCTGTTCGATACTTAAAAATCACGGCATACAGTATTATGCGGTAGGCTGTAAAATAGGTGCAGTTGAGAAAAGCACTATCGGAATACCGCCCGAAAACACGCTTACAAAAGGCGAACAGTACGAATCTATGTGCAATCCCATAATGCAGGCAAAAATTCTTAACGAACAAAAGACCGACCTTAATATTCTTATAGGTCTTTGTGTGGGACATGATGCACTTTTTATCAAGCATGCCGAGGCACCTACTACCGTGCTTATCGTAAAAGACCGTGTAACGGGACACAACCCATGTGTACCTCTTTACACACACAACGGACTGTACAGCAAAATTTAAAAGTATACAAAAAAGGCACCCTTTGATTATTAATAAATTATTAATAATTTTAGAGGTGCCTTTTATTGACTTTTTAGCGTTTATATAGTATTCTATAATTAGAATAATAATGTATATATTTTTGCACTTTTTGCGTTTATATATTACGATCGGTGGGGATGATAATATGACTGGACCTGATGAAAAATATATTCTTGATAATTTTGAAAATGCTATAGAAAACGGATATATCAAGCCGTTTTTTCAGCCTATAATAAGGACACTTACGGGCAGCATATGTGCTGCCGAGACCCTTGCGAGATGGGATGACCCGAAGTATGGACTGCTTTCACCTGCCCTTTTTGTTGAAGTGCTTGAAAAGCACGGTCTTATAAAAATACTTGATCTTGCTATGACCGAAATGGTCTGTTTCGCCTATGATTATCTTGAAAAGAATGGTATACCGCATATACCGTTTTCCATAAATCTTTCAAGAATTGATTTTGAGGACGGAGATATCTTTGAAGAGATAATGGAAATATTCAACAAGTATAATGTGCCTGCAAGTGCAGTCCATATTGAGATCACCGAAAGTGTTACGCTTGATAATACAGATAGTTTTCCTGCTATTTTCGATAAATTTCACAATGCGGGCTTTGAGATATGGATGGACGATTTCGGCAGCGGCTATACCTCGTTGAACGTGCTGAAAGACTATGATTTTGACCTTTTAAAGATAGATATGAAGTTTTTGAGCAGTATAAGCATACGTTCGCGCAAAATTATCGCTGCTATTGTGAATATGGCAAAATCTCTCGGTATACATACTCTTGCCGAAGGCATTGAAACAGCCGAGCAATTTGAGTTTTTAAAAAGTGTGGGCTGCGAGAGGGTCCAGGGCTATTATTTTGCCAAACCTATGGACAGCACTTCGTTTACAACCCTTTTTTCCGATAAAATATTTGAGCTTGAACCAAGCGAAGAATATGGTTATTGGAATGCAACGGGTATGCTGAATGTTCTCAGCCCCGATCCGTTTGAATACTATAGCTTAAACTCTTTTGAAAAGGATAGTGACAAATCACAGACAGAAAGCAGTTTTCCGATACAATTTCTGGAACTTCGCAATGGCAAATTTTACTTTCCGTATGTGAATGAAGCTTATTTGAAAGAAGAACGGAAACTCGGCATTTATGACGGTCAAAAACGAGAAGAAATCGTAAACGACAGGACAAAAGGGTACTATCACGATACGATAAAACAGGTGGAAGTGGGAGCGCAAACCAAAGCCGTTTTAAAAAAGGACTATGTTA
>JAGAHK010000407.1 GCA_017627115.1 Bacillota bacterium
AGGGGGTGTCGCATTAAGCGACACCCCCTTTTTTATTATTGTTTTGACTGATATTTCAGATCGGTTACGAAATCAGAACGACGTGTGAAATTACAAATTTATGATTGATATTTAATTAAAGGTATGGTAGAATAAGGTTAAGTTTAAAGGGTAAAATAGATCTCCGTTTCTTATCATAAACCGAAAGAACAAAAGACTTGATAGACAAGCTTTATAATATGCCCGAGTAACAAATGGATCTTACTGCTGATATGCGAGGTGTAGTTCAGATTGAATAAAAAAATGAAATTATACAGATTTCTTAAAAAATTAGAAAACCCCGACTATGTGAGCAGCGGATTGCCGTATTTATTAAACTTTATGATGTGCTTTTCACTTTCCGAATACGGCAGATATGTTAAACATACGCTGAACAAAAAATATCCCGGCAAATTCATCTTGCTGCTGCCTTCGCGAAGCGCGGGTGATGTTTTTTATCTGAAACAACGTTTTGAAGAATTACTGCAAATCGCCAAAATAAACAACTACATCTTGGTATTGGACGATGCGGGCTGTTTCAGAGCTGCCAAATCCATGGGCTATGATAATGTCGTTCCCGTCAGTATGGTGAAACAAAAGGCGCTGTTGATATATCAGCGGACAAATTTTTGCAAAAACACCGATATCAGCGATTGCTACCCGTGGTGTATGTTTGACTTGAAGAGCGGAAAAAACTCAGACAAATACACAGCCCCCGAATTATACACAGACACCGAACCGCAGACTGAAACCGCCCGCAAAACGGTCATTATTTCTCCGTATGAAAATTCAATGAGTGTACAGGGCTATCCCTTGCTGCCATCGGATTTTTGGGTAAATTTGGCGCGCGAGCTGACAAAGAGAGGTTATTTTGTTTACACAAACTGTAGCGGAAACGCAAAAGAACCTGTTATCGACGGTACGGAACAAATTTTTCCCGAAATATCAAAAATACGGGAAACGGTTGAAAAGGCAGGCGGCTGTATAATGATGCGAAGCGGTTTCACAGATTATTCAAGTCAAACAAGCACAAGGAAAGTTGTGCTTTACCCTGTAAAGGATTGCTTAAATATCTGGTCTGTATACAGGACGCTTGATGTCCCAAACTGTATCGAGATAATATATGAAAACAGACTTGATGACTACAGTTCTTTGATACAAGAAATTTGTGATTATATTGAAGAAGGAAAGGTGGAAAATACGTGAACTTATTCGGATTTCTTTCCGGAAGCCTTTTAAAAAAACGGATAATCAAAAAAAAGGAAAACAATATATATCTCATTTTTCCGAGGTATAACGGAGTTTTATCATTTTACGGCATTTTATACGCAAATTGTTATCTGAAGGAAACGAGCGCAGACAGAGTTGTTATTGTTACAACAGATATGCGAATAAAAGATTCCGCCGAAAAAATGCTCGCGTGCAAGCACCGTATTTTTCTCCTGAAAGAAAATGAAATGGATAACCTAATAAGCAATCTTGCGTTCCATTCCGATTTGATGGGGCACTCAACTGTTAAGAATTTGTTTTATATTTCCGACACATATCCATACGGTCTCAGCATCAAAACGTTGTATGACAGAGGGATTTTTGCCCCTGAATATATCGTCTGGAACAGGATTTTCCACAGGAATTGCATTTATTACGCGGAAAAACCGATAATATCGAAAAACTTTGACAATATTTACAAATTATTTTTAAACTAATGGACGGTGAAAAAATGAAAATAGATCATATAATTGTGCAGGCAGGTGGCAAAGGCACACGACTTGAACATCTTACAAAAAACAAACCAAAGGCGCTTTTGCCGGTTGAAAATCTCCCGATGATATTTCACCTTTTCAGGAAATATCCCGAAAAGAAGTTTGTTGTGATCGGAGATTACAAAAAAGAGGTTTTAAGAAGATATCTTAAAGCGTTTGCAAATGTAAACTACATAATGACGGAAGCCGAAGGAACAGGCACTTGCGCAGGTATATCCAAGGCACTTTCCATGATACCGGAGAATGAAGCATTTATGCTGATATGGTCGGATCTGATACTCCCCGAATCGTTTGAACTGCCGAAAGAAGACGGTAATTATATAGGTGTATCACAGACATTTCCATGCCGTTGGAGTTATGAAAACGGTATTTTGGCGGAAAAACCATCGACCGAAAACGGCGTTGCGGGTATGTTCGTGTTTCAAAACAAAGCCGTTATCTCCGATGTTGATAACAGCGGAGAATTTGTACGCTATTTAAGCGGAAAACAGATAGATTTCGGCATTTGCGGACTTGCAGGGACCCGCGAGTTCGGGCTTATCTCTGAATATGAAAAACTCAATGAGGTCAAATGCAGACCTTTCAACAAAATAACGGAAGCAAACGGCAGGCTCATCAAAGAAGCAATAGACGATCAAGGGAAAAAACTTGCGGAAGATGAAAAAAATTGGTATAGATATACAAAGTCCGCCAAAGTACGCGCCCTGCCCGAGATATATAATATGGATCCTCTCGAAATGGAGAAGATAAACGGCAGGAATGTGTATGAATACACAGATCTGACGGAAGCGGAACGCCTGTCCGTTCTGACCAAAATCATAAATTCGCTGAAAGAACTTCACGATATCGGCAAACAGCCGTGCGATATGTTCAGCGTGTGGGAGGCTTACGCATCCAAAACTTTCAAAAGACTTGAAAAAGTGCGCGCTCTTGTTCCGTTTGCCAATGAAAAATATATCACGATAAACGGGAGAAAATGCAGAAACGTATTTTTCTGTGAAGACGAACTTGAACGCAGACTGCTTGACTACAAGTGCAAAGAGTTTTCGTTTATACACGGCGACTGCACATTTTCCAATATTCTACTGCGTAACGACACCGAGCCTGTGTTTATAGACCCTCGCGGATATTTCGGCAAAACAAAGCTTTTTGGCGACCCTGCATACGATTGGGCAAAGTTATATTATTCCGTTGCGGGCAATTATGACCAATTTAATTTGAAAAGATTTGTTTTGGATATAGCCGACGACAGCATTTCTTTGGCAATAAAAAGCTCGGGTTGGGAAGGAATGGAAGAAGATTTCTTTAAACTGACAGATACAAACAAGGAAGATATAAAACTGCTTCACGCCATCATCTGGCTTTCCCTGACAACATACGCATGGCAGGATTACGACTCTGTATGCGGTTCATTCTATAACGGCATTTATTATCTGGAGGAGGTTTTATAATGCAATATTTTGACGATACCATTCGTATTATTTCAGACGCGCTTCGCACGGTCAACACCGACAAAATGGAACTGCTTATCAGCCAATGCAACAAAGCCCTTGAAAACGGACACAAAATCATAGTTTCGGGGCTTGGAAAGAATGTTCCCATCTGCGAAAAATTTGTCGGAACAATGGTTTCGCTTGGTATGGAAGCCTGTTTTCTGCATACCAATTCGGCTGTTCACGGCGATATGGGCATAGTTAAGGACAATGATCTTGTTATTCTGCTCACCAAAAGCGGCAAAACGGCAGAATCGGTTTATCTGGCACAGCACCTCAAAAAGAGGAATATAACACTCTGGCTGCTTACATTTACCGAGGACAGCGAGCTGTCTCGAATCGTCAACGACTCTCTTGTTATCTCTATGGAGCATGAAGGCGATATGTGGAATATTGTTCCGAACAATTCGACAACACTCAACCTTATTGTTTTGCAGACAGTCGCTATGAACCTCGCAAAAATGAGAAACATTCCCATGCACGAGTTTCACCGCAATCATCCGGGCGGACATATCGGCGTGCTGCTCAACGAGGAAGACAAATTATGAACAAGTTAGTCCTTTCCCCGCTTGAACACACATGGATAATCGACCTGGACGGCACGGTTTTACTGCACAACGGTTATCTTATCAACGGCGAAGATACCTTTCTTGACGGGGCGGAAGATTTTTTAAAACAGCTCCCGCCGAATGATATGATAGTTTTTATGACCGCGCGTAAAAGCGAATACCGCGAGATGACCGAAAATTTTTTAAAAACTCACGGCATACGCTATGACCATATTATTTTTGACGTACCCTACGGCGAGCGCATACTTATAAACGACAGAAAAAAATCGGGGCTTGCCATGTCCGTTGCCGTAAACAGAAAACGCGATGAATTTGAAGAGCTGAACATTACAATCGACAATAACCTCTGATATATTCGCGGATAAAGGAGATAAAAGATTTGGGAGCAATATATAAGTTTGCAAAAAAATGCGAAAACCCGCAAGGACGTTTTTGGCATGCAATGAATTTCTTTTTCTGTCAGGCTATGGTAATATACGGTATGAATTGTTACCGAAAAGTCAAAAAACAAAACCCCGATAAACACCTTATGCTAATGCCCGCAAACAGCGCAGGTGACATTCTTGTGTACAGCTATTTCAAAAAATATATGCTTCAAAGGCTGAACAAGTCGGAAGAAGAAACACTCCTGCTTTGTTCCGAGTACAACAAGCGTCCGTCAATGGCTTGCGGAATAAAAAACGCCTGTTTTCTGCCCATGCCGCAGATAGCCGCCATAAGCATGGCGCTGAATTATTACGGCACAGACCGCATGGAACTGACAGATACGCACAAATGGTGCATTTTCGATTACGGAAATATACAAAACCCCGATATAGTTCCCGTTCGTCCCGCTTTTGCCTGCAATCCCAAAAAAACAGCCGAAACTTTAAACAAAATCGGCTGTGTACCCGGGAAAACAATAGTGCTTTCGCCTTATGAACAAACACTTACTCTCCACAAACTCCCGAAACCCGTACCCGAATTCTGGACGGAACTATCACAGGCGTTTAAGGAGCGCGGTTTTTGCGTCTGCACAAACTGCCGCGGTGACGAAAAGGAGCCCGCAGTCAAGGGGACGGAATCTGTTTTTCCTGCCTTTGGCGAATGTGAGGAACTGGTAAGCGTTGCGGGCGGCGCAGTTATAATACGAAGCGGCTTTGCGGATTTCACCGCAATGACAAGGGGCGCTGTGGTCGTCCTATATCCCGACAAAGACTTTTTTGGCAATTTCAGAATATGGCTCACGGAAAAATACGGCAATCATTATGAGTTTATATATGAGAATGACCTCGGTGACGCCGTTTACCGCAAAAAAGTTATTGACAGCATAGTGGAGAAAATATCTGATGAGAAAACTGATTGATGCATATAGGGGCGCAATTATCCGCGCCCGCCGCTTTTCAAAAAAGCAAACCCTTTTTCTGATATTGACAGATGACGATGCCGAGCTGAATTATTATGCTCTCGGACACGCCGTTGAATATGCCGACGCAAACGGCTATACAGCGGTGGAGCTTATATGCGAAAATACCATGTCGGAAAATATCCGAAAGCTGAATGAAAATGCCTTTCCCCTGCATACTCTCAAAAAGGACGAACTGGATTTTCTTTTGAGTTATCTGATTTTAAAATCAAACTCACTGGGCGCATTGCTCCTGCCAAACTACCGCATTGTGTCATTAGGCATGAACAACGAAGCCTTTTCCGCCATGTATCGGTATCATATTTTTGACAAAGAATACCTGTTGTGGTACAGATTGTATTACAGAATGCCCGGAGCAAATAATGAGCTTAAACGCATGACCCCGTTTTGGGAAAACAAGAAATTTAACACGGAGAGATAAAAATGATAAACAAAACACAGGCTGAAATAATGCGCAATTGGAAAACATCCGCGGACAAGCCGACAGTGTCGGTTATCTGCAATACATACAATCAAAGCCGTTATATCGGTTCTGCACTTGACAGCTTTTTAATGCAGGAGACCGACTTTCCTTTTGAGGTAATAGTCCACGAAGACGCTTCTGTCGACAACACCGCGGATATCATAAGAGAATACGAAAAAAAATTCCCTGATATCATAAAGCCTATTTATGAAAAGGAAAATCAGTATTCAAAAAATCGTGATATAGTAATGGAAATAGATTTGCCCGCGGCAGGCGGCAAATATATTGCATTCTGCGAGGGCGATGATTACTGGACGGATAAAACCAAACTCCAAAAATCGTTTGATTATATGGAAAAGCATGATGAGTGTTCCCTTGTGTCGCATTTGACGAATGTTGATAACGGTGTATCGAAAAAAATGACACAATATAATCCCGATTTTATGCAAAGAGGCGGCATAATCAGTTCCGATGAGGTTATAATCGAAACAAATCTGATACATACATCTTCGCTCTTTTTCAGAAAATCCTTTCTGGAGAATAACAAACGTATAATAACGCGCCTTAAATCCTATGATGCGGTGCTTGTAATGCTTGCCGCTACCGAGGGATATGTATATCTTATTCCCGAAACAATGTCGGTATATCGCTTCCGTGCGGCAGGCAGCTGGAATCTTGCGGTTGCCGATGACGATGAAAAGCTGTTAAAAGTTATAGAACATTTGTGCCGCTCGGCAGAAACCATAAACAAATACCGGAATTATAAGTTTTCTCAAACATTTAAAGAAAGAAATCGGCGCGCAAGTTTCGGGTTTTATAAGATCAAAGGTGATATTCCGAAACTGCTGAACAAAAAATACAGAGACCTTTACAAAAAAGCAAGCATTGCCGACCATATAATGATTTTGCTCAAGAATATGCCGGAACCTGCACGCTTATTTTTCCGCAGATACATCAGACCGCATCTTTGGGGAATATATTTGCGTTTCAATGAAAGTGGAGGCTTTTCAAGTTACAAACGATGAGTAAAATTCTTTCAAATCTGATTTGGCGCTTTTTGGAGAGGTGCGGCGCGCAGGGTGTTACACTTATTGTATCTTTGATCCTTGCCAGGCTCCTCGACCCCGAAGTTTACGGAACCGTCGCGCTTGTGACCGTTTTTATAACTATCGTGCAGGTTTTTGTTGACAGCG
>JAGAHK010000408.1 GCA_017627115.1 Bacillota bacterium
CGTTTTCGCCGAGGAGAAAAACTTGATTTTTCAAACCTTACAGGCATCAAGTGACAGCTTGCTGGCGCGCAGTATGACTGCAAAATTGGCGAAAAACCTGTTTTTCGCCAGAGGGTGGAGCTTAATGCGACACCCTCTTTTCGGTGGGGGATAAATCATCATTCACCGCCCCAATTCACGCAGATCTGCGGTATCTGTCAGTTTCAGCAAACACAGATAAACTGCCGCACAGCTGCCCGTGAGAATACATAGCCCCAAAAGTCCGTTCGGTTCAAAATATCGGCAGATATACTTTCCCGCAACACAAACAAATGCGGCACATATAACGCATTTTGATAGTTTCGTCGGCGGTATGCCGAATTTATCGCTTACTCTTTCAAGCCTTAAAGCACAAAGGCGGTTGGTTATTACAGCAGAAGCCGCCCAGCCTGCTATATAAGCGTGAATGCCGAAACGCGGCATAAGGAACCAAATGGAAAATATGGTTATACATGAGCTTAAAATGCCCATTTTAAAGATGTATAGCTGGCAGTTTGTGCCGTTCAATGCCGCGGACATTATCACTTGTGTGTATAAAAACGGACATATGAAGCCTAAAAGCCGCAGCATATCGGCGATGTCTCTGCGCCCGTAAACTGCAAGAGATATTTCTTCGGGAAAGGCTATAAACACGGCGCAGCCGAAAATGCCTATGACCGCAGTAAAGAGCAGCGCGCGTTCAAGCAGCATACCTACTGCCTTAAAATCGTTTTTTGATGCGTATTCGCTTATTGCGGGCATAAGTGCAGTCGCAAGCGCAGTCAGAAGCGAGCAGGGGAACATAATGAGCGGAACAGCCATACCGCAAAGTCCGCCGAAAAGGCTCAATGCCTGCTCGTTTGTCATACCGTGCAGCATTAGCCGCTGCGGAATAAGCGTATTTTCAAAGGCGGAAAGCCCCGATGCTATGCCGCGGTTTAGTGTGAGGGGCAAGGAAGCCGAGAGTACGGTAAGAAACGCTTGTCTGCGTGTTGTTTCGGTGTATTTTGAAAGTTTCTTCTTTTGCGGAAAATAGAATATGTAGGTGAATAAAAACGAAACTATCTCTCCGCTCGTCATGCCCATTACAGCCATGGCGCAGGCGTAGCCGACACCGCGCGAGAGCATGGCGGAACATAAAAAATATACCACACCAAGCCTTACACACTGTTCGACCACCTGCGCCGCAGCAGGTATGCCCATTTTCTGTATGCCGCAAAAATAGCCGCGCAGGCAGGCGCCTGCACTCATAAACGGAAAACAGAACGACAGTATTTTAAGTGCGGTAACGGTGTTTGGCTCGTGCAGCAGTTTCGCACCTATTATATCCGCACCGAAAAACACGACCGCACAGGCAGCTGTCGATAATATTACCGAGATATAAAGCGCGGCATGCAGTATCCTGCGTACACCGCCGCTGTTGCCTTTTGCGGTCTCTGCCGCCGTGCATGCCGATACCGTTGTTGCAAGACCCGACGAACACAGCGCGAATACAAGCATATATACGGGCATTATCAGCTGCAAAATGCCCATGCCGTGTGCGCCTATGGCTTTTGACATAAATATGCGGTAAACAAAGCCCATTACGCGGGATATAAGGTTGGCGAGCGTCAGCACGGCGGCACCTTTTATTATGGTTTTTCCTCTGGACATAAGCGCGCTCCGAAAATCTGCTTTTAAATATTATGCAAAAATTCGGCGGTTTATTCATGTTTCAAGATCCTCAAGCAGCCGCGCAAGCTTGTCTTTGCCTGTTATCTCGATACCCAGAAGCTCTTTTTCGCTCTCCGTGAGCGCATTTATCGGCGTGTTTGTCATTTCCTTGAGACCCATGCCCTTTTTGTAAAAGACTGCAAGATAGCCGTCTTTTTCGGCAAGAATATAGTGCTGGCGGCTGCTGCCTTCAAGTGTCTTTTTCACCGTAAGCTTTTCGGGGCTGAATTCTGTCACTTCAAAACCTTTCATACAGTTTTTCACTTCGTTCTCGTCAAGACCGATAAGGTAGGGCGGAATAGGCGAAAATGCAGTTTCCGTTATGCCGTCACCGTAGATATAGATATATTCTATTATCGTGCTTTCCGTTACAAGAGGCGCCTGCTGTGTGTTTATATTAACACGTTCCGCGGGTTCGGTCGCCTGCGGATGATATAAAAAATATCCAAAGCTCATTGCCGAAAAACTTAAAACTGCGCAAAGCCCTATGGCGGTAATTATTTTTTTAAGCATGATCTCACCTCGTTTTCATCACAATACTGCTGCCGCCTTTGACCCATTCATTATCGACTAAAGTGGCGGACATCTTCGGCATAAGCAGCAGAACATAAGTAAAAAGTCCGTTTGTCTGTATAAAATCAAGATCTATGGTTGCAATAAGGTCACCCGCGCGAACACGGCTGCCCTTTTTTATATGGCTTGTGAAACCACCGTGCAGGATAATAATGCCGCGTGACGGTTCGATATATATTTCCGCATTGACCGCCGAGCCGGGTCTTGTTTTTACAATGCCGTCAATAGGTGCGAATATGCCTGTTTCCGACGGTATGACCGCAATGCCCATATAACCGCGCCGCATTGCTTCGCGATAGCGCGGTACGCCTGAAAACGGCGCTGTCCTGCCGCTTACGGGCGAGATAATGTCTTTCGTGCGTGTGAAAACGCTTAACATAACCATTCCTCCTGTTGTAAAATATAATGGGTGAGGGGTTTACGAGTGTTGTGGCTTACCGTTACACAACACTAAAGCTGTTGCAAATAAACCCCTCCACCACGCTGCGCGCGGTCCCCCTCCCCTAAACGCTGCGCTAAAGGGGAGGCACGGTCGCTGCGCTCCCTCGGCTAATGCAACGCTTACTATAATTGAAAAGTTGCATTAGTCTCGGCTCCCCTTCTTTCAGGGGAGCTGGCAGCCGAAGGCTGACTGAGGGGTTTACGATTGTTGTGGCTTATCGTTGCACAACACTAAAGCAGTCGCAAATAAACCCCTCCACCACGCTGCGCGCGGTCCCCCTCCCCTAAACGCTGCGCTAAAG
>JAGAHK010000409.1 GCA_017627115.1 Bacillota bacterium
GGAAACCGCGTTTTCGCCGAGGAGCAGACGAAGTCTGCATACTCTACAGACTTGCAAGTGTATCTTTGATGCACGCAGACAAGTCTGCTAATTGGCGAAAAACCTGTTTTTCGCCAGAGGGTGGAGCTTAATGCGACACCCCCTTTTTTATTATAAATATAAATTTCGTGAGCATAAAAGCCGATATGCGGCATATAGTTTTATAAAGCTATACTACATATCAGACGGAGGGAAAATATGGATCACGGAATATACAAAGACATAGCGGCAAGAACAAAGGGCAATATCTACATAGGTGTTGTGGGACCTGTGCGCACGGGAAAATCGACTTTTATAAGGCGGTTTATGGATCTGGCGGTGCTGCCGAATATGACCGACAGCTATGACAAACAGCGTACCGAGGACGAACTGCCGCAGAGTGCACAGGGCAAAACGATAATGACAACGGAGCCGAAATTTGTACCGGGCGAGGGTGCGGAACTGCACCTTGCGGACGATATCACCTGCAATGTGCGGCTTATAGACTGCGTCGGCTACCTTGTAAGCGGTGCGGGCGGATATATGGACGGAGAGTCTCCGCGTATGGTCTCGACACCGTGGTCGGATGAAAAACTCCCCTTTGAGCAGGCAGCCGAAATTGGTACAAACAAGGTCATAACTCAACATTCTACTGTCGGCATAGTGGTCACAACGGACGGCAGTTTTTCGGAGATACCGCGTGAGAACTATATCATACCCGAGGAACGTGTTATACGCGAGCTGAAAGAAATGGGCAAGCCCTTTGTGGTAGTGCTTAATTCGTCTGTGCCGTATTCAAAGGAGACAAAACAGCTTGCCGAGGATATGTCAAAGCAGAACGGCGTGCCTGTGCTGCCGATAAACTGTATGCAGATGAAAGAAGAGAACATTTCGGACATACTCGAGACCCTGCTTTATGAATTTCCTCTTTCGGAAATACGCATAGACCTGCCGAGGTGGGTTGAGGCACTGCCGAGCGAACATTGGATAAAAAACGGGATAGTGGAGCAGATAAAAAAGGCATCAAAGGATATGGAATATCTGTATCAGGTGCGTGAGGGGCTGGACGGGTTTAAAAATGACAGCATAAAAAACGCATATTTGCAGCTTCTTGACCTCGGCACGGGCATCGGCGGCATAGAACTCGGGCTTGACGAGAGCCTTTTCTATAAAATGCTTTCGGAGACCACAGGCAGCGAGATAGCGGACGAATACCACCTTATTTCCGCACTAAAAGAACTTACTGCCGCAAAAAAAGCCTATGATGTGGTAAAAGATGCGCTTGAACAAGTCAATTTAAAGGGCTACGGCGTTGTCACACCGCCAATGGATGAGATAAGCATCGAGAAACCGCAGGTGATAAAGCAGGGCACGGGTTACGGTGTGAGCATAAAGGCAAAAGCGCCCGTTATCCACCTTATAAAAACGGGTGTGGAAACAAATGTTGCGCCCATAGTGGGCAGCGAGAGCCAGAGCAAAGACCTTGCGGATTATCTTGCCGAAAACGAGGGTTATACCGATTATAAGATATTCGGGAAAAGCATAGGCGAACTGATAGAGGAGGATATGCGTGTTAAACTTACAAGACTGCCCGATGATGCACGCGATAAATTCCGCGGTACGATAGAAAAAATAGTAAACGAAGGCAACGGCGGCATCGTCTGTATTCTTTTGTAAAACTGCGTAAAAAATCGGCGCGGAGGGTGACTTCCGCGCAATTTTTTTGACAGTTAAGTAAATTATTGTTAGTACCGCCCTTTTTCCATACCCTGTCATAGGTTTTCAAAACCTCTCAAACAGCAGCTTTGGAAAGGGCGGTATAAATTTGATTATGATGTATCTTATTATAATTTCACGAAAATGTCCGACAAATCGGTGTAAGATTGGCGTAAAACCATTTAATTGATCGAAATGAATTTTCCTTCTAATTGGCGGAGTTCATTACGTTTTTTGGTGTCGCTTACCTCGGAATATATATTGATAGTTGTTGCGACGTTTTTATGACCCATTATTTCTTGAATGGTTTTGATGTTTACATCGTTTTCACAAAGCAAGCTGCAAAAGCTGTGACGCAAACTGTGGGGGCAACAATTCTCTATAAGTGCGGGTTCGTGGTTTTCGAGTTTTGCTTGTTCTGTTTCATAAGCGTTGTAATGTTTAAGGGCATTTCTGAACTTATCCTCAACATCTTTGGCAATATACGGCGCACCTGTCTTTGTGCCGAAAACGAAACCCGAATATTCACCGCAGGTTATTGGCGGCATATCCTTTTGGTTTTCGTAC
>JAGAHK010000410.1 GCA_017627115.1 Bacillota bacterium
CATATTCTTAATGCGACAGCCCCTTTTTGTATGGGTGATATTATTTGTCGAGCATTTCCCAAAATTTTTGCAGTTCCACGGGCTTGCTGAAATAATAGCCCTGATAGTAGCTGCAACCCATTTTGTCAAGAAGCTCACATTCCTCTTTTTTCTCCACAAACTCCGCTATGGTCAGCAGACCGAGTTTCCGGCTCAATTCTATTACGGAGGTGACGATCTCGCGGCTCGTTTTATCTTCTATTATAGAGCCTGTGAGTGAACCGTCTATCTTTACGCCGTCAAACAGGCCGCTTTGCAGGTAGAGTATGGAAGTTCTGCCCATGCCGAAATCGTCTATAAGGAATTTATGACCTTTTTCGCGCAGTCTTGTTATTTTGTCTATGTATTGTGTGTCGCGCGAGAGGATGTCCTGTTCGGTTATCTCTATCCACAGATGCTCGGGGGAGATGCCGTAACGCTGCTCGGTTTTTTCTATGCAGTCCTCGAGTTTATCCCATTTCAGCGACTGCGCCGTTATATTTGCCGATATTTTGAACGGCTTGCCGCAGTTCTCTTCGGTCTGTTTTATCGCAAGGCATGCCATATCGAAGATGCGTTCTTCAAGCTCGGGCAGGAAATTGCCCTTTTTGGCAAGGTATATCATAAGCGGCGGATAAATATAGCCGCCTGTGGGGTGCTTCCACCTTAAAAGGGCTTCTGCGCCTATGCAGCTGCCATCCGCCCTGAACTGCGGCTGGAAAACAAGATATGGCTCATTTGCCCTGACCGCATTGTGAAAATCGTGCAGCAGCATATTTGCCGTTGCGCCGAGGGCATCGGTGCGGTCAAGAAAGGTGACATCCTCGTTGCGTGCCTCGGCTGTTTTAAGTTCTTCCGTGATAAGGTCAACGTGCTTTTTGGTGCGTTTTAAGGCAAAAGCCGAGTTCAGGCGCAAAAACGGCGTATAGGTCGCCGTGCCTATAGCTATGCACGCGAGCTGCAAAAGTGCGCCGCTTATCGAGTTGGTCGCGGTATAGCCGCTGATGAATACGGGCGTTGTCCACGATACCTCCGAAACAACGGGTGCCACTATGCCGAGTCTGAGCGCGATATAGGAGACCGCCGTACATTCAAGCGGTACAAGCAGAAACGGGATAAGCAGTGCGGGGTTCCATATAATGGGCAGACCGAAAGTTATCATCTCGTTTATGTTGAACAGTACGGGCAGCATTGCCGAACGTGCAAGGTTTTTGTGCTTGTTGTATTTTGAAAATGCAAGTATCGAGATGACTATGCAAAGGCTTGTGCCGCAGCCGCCCATAAGCACGAAAACATCGAAAAACGTCTTGCTGAATATCGTGCCTGCGCCTACGGACATATGTGCCGACCAGAACGATTCAAGCGCATTGCTGCCGTGTATGCCGAAAAACCACAGCAGGTGTATGATAAGTGCGCAGGAGAGTGCTTCAGCAAAGCTGTTATTAAGCGAGCTCAGCATATAATCGAATATGCTGCCGAGCCATTCCGTGATATTCATTATGCCGCAGATGTCGTGCAGTATATAGGAAATGACGGCGGAGCCCGTCAGGACTATTATCAGCGGTATAAAGGCGCGCATGGCGCCGCGGTATATCATATCATGACCTGCGGATATATCCCATATGGAGCCGAGTTTTGAGTTTATCAGCTTGAAATACGCCCATGTGACGGTCAGCGAGATGACGAGTGCCCAGAAAGAACCCTGTGTGCCGAGTTTGGAGGATACATCGCCCGTTATGGGGCGCGAGACCAGCAAAAACGAAATGCAGGACGCAAGCGGCGCGAAAACGGAGGTCTCGACAGACTCCGCCTTTTCAAGCGCATAGCTTATGCTTAAAGATATTGTGAGTATGACGGAAAAATACGAGAACGAAAACTCCGCCATATAGGTGAGAAGCGTGTAGACTGCGCCGCCCATAAGACCTTGCAGCCAATTCTCGAATGCAGGTACGGGAAAGGCGGTTATCGCAAGTGCGATGCTCGAAGCAAGCACTATTGGGATGAGAGCGGTCATACCGCGCCGCACTACGTTCAATATAAAAGGCTGCGAGAGCCTGTCCGATATTTTTATAAACCTGTTCAATTTGCTTCCTCCTTTTTGCAAATTGTATTGGATAAAATTATTTTGTATACGGTTATATGTTTTATATATTATATAGGAAGAAAAGATTTTTAATATTTCTTTAATGTTTATTGTATCACAGTATTTTGAAAATGACAAGAGGCAGAGAGTTTGAATTTCCCTGTTTTTTCTTTGACATATTCTACG
>JAGAHK010000411.1 GCA_017627115.1 Bacillota bacterium
ATTAATATTTTTTGTTGCTTTTGTCTAATTTGTAATTTTTAACAAAAGCTAACTGCACAATTTTCCAAAACACGCAATTTTATTCCTATTTGCTCACCGATACTTTAACGTTTTTCTTTTTTATCTTTTTGCCTTTCATACCTTTAAGGACATCCTTGATATATTTTTTCGGTATTTCCACCAATGTATATGTATCATGTAGTTCAACATCACCTATCACACTGCCCTGTATACCGCTTTCTCCTGCCAATGCACCTATTATATCCTTCACCCTTATGCCGTCTTTTTTGCCTGCATCTATATAAAGAGTACGTATTTTTTCTCCCTTATTGATATCATCTTCATATTCATCTATATCGGGATCGTAAAGATTGAGTTTAAGCAGAGCCGCGGCAAGTTCTTTCATATCCCAGCCCTCCTTTTCAAGTTTTTCGGCAGCTGTGATATATTTGTCGAGCCTGCCGTCTTTTATGACCTCTTTAACCTCACCTATCAAGCTTTTTGTTTTGGCATCGGTTATGTCCGTAAATGACGGCAGCGGAACAACTTTTATCTTTTGACCCGTAAGTGCGGTTATGCTCTTTAACCTTTCTTTTTCCTTACCCGTAACAAGACTGTAGGCAATTCCGCTTTTGCCTGCGCGCCCTGTTCTTCCTATGCGGTGAACATAATATTCGGCTTCAAGAGGAAGATCGTGATTTATAACAAGTTCAACATTGTCCACATCTATCCCCCTTGCCGCAATATCCGTTGCAACAAGGATATTTATTGTACCGCTGCGAAACTTTTTCATAACACTGTCACGCTGGAGTTGATCCATATCACCGTGCAGTCCGTCTGCGGCATACCCCTTTGCAAGCAGCATTTCGACAACACTGTCAACTCGTTTTTTCATATTACAGAAAACTATTGCAAGTTCAGGCATATGGTATTCAAGCAGACGGCAAACTGCCTCGTCCTTGGTCTTTTCTTTGAGTTCGATATATTTCTGGTCTATTTTCGGCACGCTGACCTTGCTGCCACTGTCTGCCTTTATATGCAGAGGATCTTTCTGATATTTATGTGTTATATCAACGATAGGTTTCGGCATGGTCGCGGAAAACAGCAAAGTCTGGTGTTCCTGCGGTATTTTGACAAGTATTTTTTCTATATCCTCACGGAAGCCCATATTCAGCATCTCATCCGCTTCATCAAGTACAACATATTTAACATTCTGCATTTTCAGAGTATGTCTTTTAATATGGTCTATTACTCTGCCCGGTGTTCCGACAACTATCTGCACGCCGCGTCTTAAAGCCGAGATCTGCTTCACTATCGGCTGACCGCCGTACACAGGAAGCACTTTGATATCATCGGTATACTTTAATATTTTTCTGAATTCCTCGCATATCTGTATAGCGAGTTCGCGTGTAGGCGCAAGAATGACCGACTGTAGGCTGTCATCCTGCGCATCGGTCTTTTCAATGCACGGTATAGCAAAAGCCGCCGTTTTGCCCGAGCCCGTCTGTGCCTGACCTATCACATCCTTGCCCGATAGTATAGCTTCAAGAGTTTTTGCCTGAATAGGCGTTGCCGTCACAAAGCCCATATCATCAAGCGCGCGCTTCAGCTGCGGCTTTATATCAAGATTTTCAAAATTTCTTTCTTCCATATTATATATCTCCATTTCAAAACTCATTTCAAAACTGTATCATAAATCACTGCTGTTCTTTTTGCTGTGATTTATCATAGGTTCAAGTTCCTGCATAAAATTTGTTATATATCTGTCGGACTCTGCGATAATAATATCCGTATTCTGCCCGCTTCTTTCATCATAAACGCCTACGGCAGTCATCCCTGCCGTCTTTGCACTTCTTATGCCCTGGATAATATCTTCATATACAGTACAGTTTTCGGGCTTTACACCCATCATTTCCGCACATTTCAGATATATGTCGGGGTTATCTTTATTCGGCAGACCGAGTTTGCCGTCAGCAAAAGCATCAAAGCATTCTGTTATTGCATATTTTTTCAGAACGGGAAGATAAAACTCGGGATTGGAGGCTGTTGCAAGACCGACTTTATAATTCTTTCTTTTTAAAAACCTTATATACTCAACAACACTGTCTTTTAGCTTAACATTACGCTCATACTCAAAAACGGCACTCTTATGCCATTCTTCCATTATATCCTCTACACTTTCTTTGATATTATAAGTGTTTTTTGTAAACACGGCACCTTCATAAAAGCTCATCGCAGAAATCTTATGTCCATAATCGGGTGATATTTTCATACCTCTTTTTTCAAAAAAAATAAAATCGACTTTTTCCCATAAATAGTTGGAATCTGCAATAGTACCGTCAAAATCGAAAATATAGCCTTTTTTTTCAACTTGTCTGAAATTCTTAAAAAAATCTTTCATAAGCATTGAACATTCGTTTTCCATAACACCCTTTACGGTCTGTGCCGTATGATTAAAACGAGTATCATTCAAAAGATCGTATACAGAACCAACACAGCCTGCTTTTTTATTAGCAGCACCGTAAACAACCCGAGGTATCCGTGCCTGCAAAGCTGCCCCTGCACACATGGGACAGGGTTCGACCGTAACATAAAGAGTGCAGTCCTCAAGACGCCAGTCGCCGATCGTTTCGCACGCCTGCTTTATAGCGATGATCTCTCCGTGAGCAAGCGCACTGTTAAGACTCATACGCATATTATATCCGCTGCCTATAACTTTATCTTTACGCACTATCACGCAACCGATAGGCACTTCTCCCGCTTCGTAAGCAAGTTTTGCTTTTTCAAGCGCAAGTTTCATAAAATAATTGTCGTCCATAGTAATACCTCTCTTACAAGAAATCTCAATTTATAAACAAAATAAAAAAATTGTTAAATTAAATTCAAGTTTATATTGCATAAAAGAAAAAAAAGTGCTATAATATGTTTATAATAATATTAATAAAAATTTTTAAATTAGGGGGCGTATTTATGGCAAACTTTACATTCAACAAAAAAGGCGGCTATGAAACTGTCGAGGTTGACAAGTACATAGAGGAACTTGAGAACAAAATACAGATTTTTGAGGACAAGTCATCCGCCATCAACAGAGCCATAATTAGTGCACAAAGTGCTGCTGACAACATGATCAAGGCATCTACCGAAGATGCCAAAAAGCTTATGGACAGTGCAAAGGCAGACGCGGAAAAGATAATTGAAGATGCGAAAGCCGAGGCTGAAAACCTCACTGCCGAAAGCAAGACCGTACATTCAAAAGCAGTTGCGGAAGCAGAAGCCGAAAAGGCAAGAATTCTTGAAGAAGCGCGCGATATGGCTGCTTCTCTCCGCAAGAATGCAAAAGAACAATTTGACGGTATCAAGACCAATATATCACAACAGAAGGAATTAATCAACAGCTTTTCAAATGATTACAACACATTTTTTGAAAAAATCTTTAATTCCGGCATAGTTGATGAATACCAGGCACTTAAAAATAAATACACGGGCGAAGCTCAAAAAGCAAGCATCGGCAATATAGGTTCGCAGCTTGACAAGATAACCGAGCTTACAGACGAACTTATGAACCCGAAGGAACCTGAAGCAGAAATCAAGGCAGAAGTCAAAGAAGATATAGTTAAAGAAGATACTTCAGCTGCTGTACAGGCAGACGAAAATAAAGAGGACACAGTCAACGCTGCGGACAAAACAGAAAGCAAGCCCGAGGAAAAGGTCGAAGAAAAGCCTGATGAAAGCATTGCCGCTGCAGCAGAGACAAAGGAAGAAGAAAAGAAAGACGAAGCTCCTGCCGAAGTTAAAGCAGCAGACAAGCCTGCCGAAGAAGCAAAGACAGAAGAGAAGAAAGAAGCAACTCCCGTTGCACCCGCTTCTACACCTTCACCCAGCGGTTCGGATATCCTTAACCGCGTAAAAGCAGGTTTCAATAATCCTGCACAGCCTGCTTCACAGCAGCCTTCTGCCGGTTCTTCCGACATCCTCAGCCGTGTAAAGAGTCTTAACAGCGAGAACAAGCCTGCGCAGACAACAACATCTGCAGCTGCTTCGTCCGATATATTGAGCCGCGTAAAAGCAGGTTTCAACAGCAGCGATGCTTCTGCACAGCCCGCTGCTCAGCCGCAGTCCGGCACACCCGATATTCTCAGCCGTGTTAGATCCAACACCGCTTCGGGCGCAGTTTCATCCGTACCTGCATCGGGTCTCAACTCGACACCTGCAAGCAGCTCGACAGCTTCTACACCCGATCTTGCTATCAAATCGGGTTTGAGCAACAGCAAGGAAACCGCCGGCATTCCTGCTCCCAAGAGTTATCTTGAACCCACAAAGAAGCTCGCACCAAGCAGTTTTGCGCCTGTAAGCGACGAAAATCAGCCCAGAAGAGTTGGTATTTACCGTGTTCCCGCAGGCAGCGAAGACAAAAAATAATATTTTTACAACAAAAGGCAGTATCTTTAATGTACTGCCTTTTTCAATTGGTCAAAACCGCCCCGTTTTTTTATGAAATTTTAAATAATTTTGTTGATTTTATATAAAAAATGAGTTATAATATATTTGTATAGGTATGTACAAATATAAAACAGATCAATTCTGTTTCGAGGAGGTATAAAAATGCCCGGTAAAATACTTGTTGTTGATGATGAAGCGAGTATTGTCAATATTATTTCATTCAATCTGAAAAAAGAAGGATATGAAGTTATAACAGCAGGCGACGGCGAAACCGGTCTTGAACTTGCGCTGCGCGAAAAGCCCGATCTTGTGCTGCTTGATATTATGATGCCGCAGATGGACGGCTATGAAGTATGCCGCAAGATACGCGAAAAAAGCAATGTGCCTATAATCATGCTTACAGCACGCGCAGATGAAGTCGATAAGGTCATAGGTCTGGAAATGGGAGCGGACGATTACGTTACCAAGCCCTTTGCCAACCGTGAGCTTATGGCAAGAGTAAAAGCCAATCTGCGCCGTACACTTGCTATTGAGGCTGCTAAAACCACAAAAAATGCCAATGTCGCTACATACGGCGATATAACTATTGATTTTAAACGCTATGAAGTTAAAAAGCGCGGCGAAGTACTCAATCTCACCGTGCGTGAGACCGAGCTGCTTAATTTTCTTGCCACACAACAGTCACAGATATTCACTCGCGAGACCCTGCTTGAAAAAGTCTGGGGCTATGAATATCTCGGTGATGTGCGTGCGGTCGATGTTACAATACGCCGTCTGCGCGAAAAGATCGAGGATGACGCCAGCAAGCCGCAGTATATTATAACCAAACGCGGTGTCGGCTATTATTTCACTTGCTGACATCATAAGAACGTGAGAAACAAATTATGAAAAGTATTCGTTGGAAGCTTATGTTCCTGTACCTTACCCTTGTATTGATAGTTATGCTTGTAAGCGGTACTTTTATTATCGTCAGCATAAACAAACAGGAAACGGACAGGGCTCATGATGAGCTTGTGCAATATGCCAACTATATTGAAGAACAGATCATAGACCAGTATAATGTTCCCGAGGAATTTCAGGCAGGTTTCACAAACTTTATTGTTGCAAATTCATCTGCAAGAAATCTGCGCGGTCATATTCTTGACAACAACGGCAAAACCATTGCAAGTTCTACAGCTGCCGATTCGGAAGTTCTGCCCTCTTTTGTAAATTCGGCTATAATTTCCGCGATCAACAAAAAGGCAAGCTTCAATTCGGGACGCAAAGGCTATGACCAGAATTCACAGGTCAAAGAATGGATAAGCTATGCAAAACCCGTATTTGACAAATCACAGCAGGTCAAATACATCATCTTTGTACAAATGGATGCAACGACGATCAAATCAAGCCTTACACGCACGATAGGCACTATCTGCATTGCGGTTTTGCTTGCGCTTGCACTTACGGGCTTGCTTGGCGTTATATTTGCAAGCACTATCACAGACCCGATCGCCTTACTTACACGCAAAGCAAACCTGCTTGCAAAAGGCAGGCTTGAACAGCACGTTGCAGTTAAAAGCAACGATGAGATCGGTCAGCTTACAAGAAGTTTCAACATAATGGCAAAAGAGCTGCGTAAAACACTTACCGAAATGGAGTCGCAAAACAATAAGCTTGAAATAATCATGCACAATATGACCGACGGTATCCTCGCCTTTGACGAGAGAGGTGTTCTTCTGCACGCTAACAAGATATGCTATGAAATGCTCGACATTGATGAAGTTAAAATATCTTTGAGCTGGCTGCTGAATAAAATAGGCGTTGACAAAAACGCAATTTCGGACAAAAACAACGATATAGATATAACAATCGAAGAAAACGGCAAATACATCAACGTAAACCTTATACCCTACTCCGTAAGCCGCAGAAACATCAACGGTATCATTGCCGTACTGCATGATATTACAAAACATCAGCAGCTTGATGATATGCGCAAGGAATTTGTTGCAAATGTCAGCCACGAGATCGGCACCCCACTTACTACCGTAATGGGCTATACCGAGCTTTTGCTTGATGGCGCAATAGATGATAAAGAGCTTGCGATAGGCTTTTTAAAGGAGATAAGCGTTGCGGCTGAACGTATGAAGCTGCTGCGTGACGATCTGCTTGATCTGTCGCGTTTTGATACTAAAGTTAACAAGTTCAACAAGACAATAATCGATCTTGTTGCGCTTATAGAGGGCTGCGTAAGACAAAACATTATTGTTGCGGCCAATAAAAACCAAAAGATAACCTTTGACAAGCCCAATAAAGAAATGCTTATTTTTGCCGATATGGGCAGAATAAATCAGGTACTTACAAACATCGTTTCAAACGCAATGAAATACAGCATGGAAAACTCAACTATCAAAATAACCGTTGAGGAAAAGAAGCGCTCATATTATGTCAGCATTGCCGACAACGGCATCGGTATGCCAAAAGAGGCACTGAACCGTATTTTCGAACGTTTTTACCGTGTTGATAAGGCGCGTAGCCGTGCACTTGGCGGCAACGGTTTGGGTCTTGCCATAGCAAAAGAGATAATGGATGCTCACCACGGCAGGATAAACGCCTACAGCGAGCTTGGAAAAGGTACTACAATGGTACTTATTTTCCCGAAATATACAGATCTTTAAACTTATGATTTCACGGAGGTATCCAAATGGAATGGAACAAATCGCTTTCGGTCGGAGTACCCGAGTTTGATAAAATGCTCCCTGCCGTACTTGAAAATGTAAACGCACATGTGCGTATGCTTTCCGCCAGCCGAACAGCAGGCGACTACAAAAAACATATTGATGCTATAAAATCCGAATTTATTGAGCTTTTCACATACCAGGAAAGCCTTATGGTTATGCAGAAGTATTCACAATATTATCAGCATAAGCATCATCACGAAGTTTTTTTGCAGACTATAGATTCTATTTATGATCAGATAACTGCCGATTATTTCGGCACTACATATGCACAGGTAGATAATATGATAACAAACTGGCTTATGCAGCACATTTTTATGTATGATAAAATGTGGGGCAAGACCGTACAGACAGGCGAAGAACCGAAAAAATGATATAAAAAATGCGCTGCCGATCACAAAAGCAGCGCATTTTTTATTTAGTATGAAATCTGAAACGGACTCATTATTTTATTTCAGCTTTTTCAGAAAGCTATATTTGATCTTGTCAGTTTAGCGGTCACTGTCACAGTCTCATTATTACGAATAACCGTAACCTTTGCGCTGTCCCCTACTTTGCACTCTTTAATGCGGTTTATAAGCTGTTCTGAACTGAATATAGGCGTATCGTTAAAAGATGTGATGATATCACCCACTTTTATACCTGCCTTTTCAGCCGCGCTGCCGCTTTGTACTTCCTCAATAACAACACCTGCCTGCGGAAGTCCGTAAAGCTTTGCGGTTTCTTCTGATACATCATTTACAGTTACACCGAGAACAGGTGTACCCTCTGCATTTGTAAGACTCTCAATAATAGGCTTTGCAACATCCGATGCTATGGAATAACCGATACCCTCTACTGTTGACATTGCTATTTTAGCGGTATTTATACCTATGACCTGACCTTTGCTGTTTATAAGTGCACCGCCGCTGTTGCCGGGGTTGATGGCTGCATCGGTCTGTATAACGGTAAGCTTTCTGCCGTTTATGTTAACATCCTTTGAAAGTGCGCTGACAATACCTGCTGTTGCGGTATTTCCTTGACCGAGAGCATTGCCGATAGCTATTACACTCTCACCTACCTGAAGATCCGATGAGCTGCCGAATTGTGCTACCGTAACACCCGTTATTCCGACACTGTTCAATGCTGTTTTGCTTACAGAAATAACTGCAAGATCTGCATTTGCATCTTTGCCCACAAGTTCGGCTTCAACAAGGTCGCTCTCCGAAATAGACACCATGACCCTTGTAGCGCCCGAAATAACATGTGCATTTGTTGCTATATACACATTTTCTTCATCCTCGTGGAAGATAACGCCCGAGCCTGCGCCCTCTGCTTCATAAGTCTGATAAAACCAGCTTTGTGCTGTTGTTTTTGTGGTTATACAAGCGATCGAAGGTTTAACTCTTTTTATAAGTTCGATAGTATTTTTTGAAGCCTCATCAAGACTTGCCGTTGCAGCGGCATTTATAACATTTTCGCTGTTTTCATCCTGCGGTGCACCATCATGCTGTAAAGAACCCGCACTTTCTCTTATGGCTTCTTCTGCTTTAGGGATGATATATCCCGATGTGAAAGGTACCGTAAAACCTATAACACCGCCAATTACAAGTCCAAGAGCAACACATTTAGCAAATATACCTAATGGATTTTTCTTTTTCATTGTTTTCACCTCTTATCAAAATCTATTATCAGAATTGTTCGTTAAGGTTTTTAAGAACAGCCTTGATCTGAGTGTTTTCATAACCGTTTCTTATAACATCAAGCGTTACGGAATCGCCCGATTTATGTTTTGCTATCTCTTTTGTGAGGTCTTCGGAACTCTTTACGGAAACACCGTCTATTGCCGTTATTATATCCGTGCGCTGGAGACCTGCTTCTTCGGCTGCACTGCCGCTTTCAACCGCTGTCACAAACACGCCGTCCGCATCAATATTATAGCGCATTTTAAAGTTTTCATCTATCGTATAAGCAGAGATACCGAGATACGGCTTATCGACCGTACCTGTTTCCATAAGCTGCTTTATAACTTCCTGAGCGGAATTAATAGGTATGGCAAAACCTGTGCCTTCAACGGAAGAACTGGAATATTTTGCTGTGTTTATACCTATTACCTGACCTGCCGAGTTAACAAGTGCGCCGCCGCTG